>CAITEM010000302.1 GCA_903891395.1 uncultured Hyphomicrobiales bacterium
CAGGCCTTCCTCGCGCGGCGGCATCGCCAGCGAGGCCTGCAAAGCACCGATAGATGCGAAATCGAGGTTGCTGTTGCGCCATTGCAGCATGCGCACCGGCTCGAAGTTGTGACTTTCGAGCGCCTGCACCAATTCCGACTCGAACGGATCGCAGCGGCCGGTCGTGCCGAAAGTACCGTCGCGCTGCGCCCGCCCGGCACGGCCGGCGATCTGCGCCAGTTCGGCCGGGTTGAGCTTGCGGAATTGATAACCGTCGAATTTCCGGTCGGAGGCAAAAGCGACGTGATTGACGTCGAGATTGAGACCCATGCCGATGGCGTCGGTCGCAACGAGATAATCCACATCGCCATTCTGATAGAGAGCGACCTGCGCATTTCTTGTGCGCGGGCTGAGCGCGCCTAAAACAACGGCGGCGCCGCCGCGCTGGCGGCGGATCAGCTCTGCTATGGAATAAACTTCATCGGCCGAGAACGCGACAATAGCCGAGCGCGACGGCAGCCGGGTCAGTTTCTTCTCGCCGGAATAGCTCAGCATCGACAGCCGGGGCCGGCTGATGATGTGCGCGCCGGGTAACAGTTTTTCGACCATCGGCCGCATGGTCGCGGCGCCCAGCACCATGGTTTCGTCGCGCGCCCGGTAGTTGAGCATGCGGTCGGTGAAGACATGACCACGTTCGAAATCGGCGCCCAGTTGAATTTCGTCGATCGCCATAAACGCGACATCAAGGTCGCGCGGCATGGCCTCGACGGTCGAGACCCAATAGCGCGCGTGCGGCGGCTTGATCTTCTCTTCGCCGGTAACCAGCGCGACGGACTCCTTGCCGACGCGGTCGCAGACCTTGTTGTAGACCTCGCGCGCCAGCAGCCGCAGCGGCAGTCCGATCACACCCGACGAATGCGCCAGCATGCGCTCGATGGCGAGATAGGTTTTGCCGGTATTGGTCGGGCCGAGCACCGCGGTGACGCCGGCGCCGCGCGCTTTGGCATTCCGGTTCGGCTGAGGGGAAAAAGAAATGGCCATGACGCGTCCAACATGCCGGCAAAGCTTCGACGGGAGGCCTTGGCGCGGGCGTTCTGTATCACAATGCGACGGAAAACACTTTTTTGTCCGGGAAGACGGTGCTTCGCACCTGGTGTGCATTAAGAATTAGAACGACTCTGGAACGAAACGCGCCCGAATCGCTGACTCAGGTGCTGTATGCGTTCGTTCACGGCGACATCTGGCCAGGTTTTCGATGAGTCCCACCACATCGGGTAGAATAGGCAGGTTTTGCCGGTCTTTGTTCATTCGCAAACGTTAACGGCGGCGGACTCGATGACCCATAAAGAGTCAAGCGCTGGTGCGACGCCCTATTGAGTTTTAGTACCGTTGGCGGACGCCCGCGTCGGAGTCGCGACCGAGACGAACTCGTGCGCTTCCAGCACCGCGCGCCCGACCGGCGTCGGGGCCTGCGCGCGAAACGGCACCAAAAGCCGGGTGCCGGCGATCGGCGCCAGCCAGACTTCGATGTCACGTTCTTTCGTCAGGTATTTAATGGCGGTGCGCGACGGAATGTAGCCCGCGACCGGAGAAAAATAGACAGCGCAGACCACGACCGGGCCCGCATAGCCTTTATCCGCCTTGACCATTTCCATGCGCTTGTAGGCCATCTTCAGGTCGTAGCGCAGACGTCCGTCGAACACCGCCGCGGTCTGCTGGCAGGCTTCCGCCGTCACCGGATCGCCGGTGCCCGGCATGCGTACCAAGGTCGACGTCATTGGATCGAGCACACCGCGCTGATGGGCCTCCGTAATCGGTACGCGCTCGGGATCCTGGTCCTGCGGCGGATCGACGGTGAAATCCTTGACGTTGCCATTGGCGAGAGTGAGCCGGATTTCGTCCGTTTTACGGCTGGTGGCGATGCTCGCCGCGTAAGTCGATGAAATCGGGCGCCCGGCTTGCAGCGTGCCATGAGCCGTGGTGCTGCCCTGGCCGCCGGTGAAGGCGCGCAACAGGCCGGTGGTCACGCCATTGGCGGTCGCGCTGTACTGGGTGTCCCCAACGTCGATGGTCCAGGTGCCCTCACCGATCGGCAGGCCAGCCAGCGAGGCGGTGTAATGCGCTTCGAGCTTGCCCTGGGCGGCAGCCGGATTGAGCCCGGCACAGATCGCGGCGCCAGCGAGGACGGCACACCGGAGAATCTGCCGTAATTCCAGCACGAAATTCCACCCTTCTGCGCGACGGTTCCGGGGCTGCAAGTCCGCTGGCGGCCATGGCTGTCTTTGGTAGCGCAATCAGGCTGTCGTCGGAGGGGAATAAGTCGATTATGTGATGGAAATCCCCATGGAACCGGGGCCCGGAGCGTTAAAATCGCCCGGAATCCTTAGCTTGACGCCTCTCCCCCCTCACTTTATACGTCCGGCCATCCTATCCAAGACGACGGACCATTAGCGGTGCGGCAACGCGCCGGTGCGATTTGAGGAATAAGCCATGTCATGGCGTTGCGATCTGACCGGCAAGAAACCCCTGGTCGGGAATAAAGTGAGCCACTCGAACACCAAGACCAAGCGCCGGTTCATGCCGAACTTGCGCAACGTCACGCTGATTTCGGACGCGCTCGGACGCAGTTTCAAGGTGCGGATCTCGGCCAACGCGCTGCGTACGGTCGACCATCGCGGCGGGCTGGACTCGTTCCTGCTCAAGGCCAAGGACGCGGAACTCGCGCCGAAGATGCTCGACGTCAAGCGTCAGGTCGTCAAGAAGGCGGCGAAGGCTGAAGCCGCGACCGCCTAACGGCAATCCAAAATTTCCGGTTCAAGCGCCGCCGCAAGGCGGCGTTTTTCGTTGGTGCGGCGCTAGTTTCCGACCAGCGTGAACTGCAGCAGTAGATTGCGCTGGATCACCGAAAAATTATCGTCAGACACCAGCGTGATGATCGTCTCGCCCTGCGCGTTGCGATGCACCGCGATGCCTTCCATGTTGTCGATCTGGTAGCCGAGGTCGGCCTCGATCAGCGTCTTGCCGTCGGCGACAACGCCCGGCTTGATGCTAGCGAGCGGCACGCGGCGGATGCGCATGGCGACGCCGCGCGCCGGCGTATAGAAACGCTCCAACAGCAGCAGATCGCCCGGCGGCAGGATGGTGCAATCGCTGACGTCGAACTCGTCCGTGCGCTTGACGGTGAACCGTTCGACCTTGTCGCCTTTCAGCAGAAACGAGCGATGGTTGCCGGCGGCATCGAGGCTGCGTTCGGTGACGACGATGAGGTTGCCGGCAAGCGTGGAGTTCTTCGGCGCCGCCGCCAGACATTCCAGGCTCTTGTTGAAGGTGAAGGTTTTGAAATCCGGCGGCACCGCGATCGGTTCGCCGCGCGCCGTGAGGCCGTCGCGGCGGACGTCGAAGCGCACGATCTGCTCGACGCGTTCGATGCCAATGTAGAACATGCCGTCGAGTTCGGTGAGCGACTCGACGTCGAACCAGCCGTGCGCGGCCAGCGGCGTGCCGTCGGCCCCGAGGATCGGCGCGATCTCGGCCTCGGCGATGCCGGCGGGCCTGCCTTTGTCGTAAACAATGCGGCCGCGCAACCACGAGCCGTTGTCGGTGATCGCCAGAAAATGCGCGCCGTCCGGCTCGACGTTAATGGCCGAAATACCGCCGAAAGCGTCGTTCTTCGACGTCAGCACCAGTCCACCGCGGAATTCCAGTTCGCCGAAGCGCACGCGCGAAGCGTCGCGATTGTCGAAAGACGTGATCGGGACGGCTTGAATGTCGATCGTCGTCGGCGCCGCCGGATACCGCGCGCCGAACGCAAGCGTGCCGGCCACCACAAGCAGGATGGCGGCAACGAGACCGCCCGACAGCCAGCGGCGGCGCGTGAAAATCAGATTAGGTGCCAAGCCAAACTCCGCTCATTCCCGCGTGAGCGGGAACCCAATACGCACGATGAAATGTATACATGCCGCTGGTTTCCCGCTTTCGCGGGGAGAGCGGAAACGCTTTACGCCACGCGACGACGGGTGCGGCGCGTCGGCCGCTCGGCCGCCGCCGTGGTTTCCTCGAACAGCTCGGCGAGCTTTTCGGTCATGGCGCCACCGAGCTCTTCGGCGTCGACGATGGTGACGGCGCGGCGGTAATAGCGCGTGACGTCGTGGCCGATGCCGATGGCGATAAGTTCGACCGGCGAACGGGTCTCGATTTCCTCAATCACCCAGCGCAGATGACGCTCAAGGTAGTTGCCGGGATTGACCGACAGCGTCGAGTCGTCGACCGGCGCGCCGTCGGAGATCATCATCAAAATCTTGCGCTGCTCAGTGCGGCCGAGCAGGCGCTTGTGCGCCCAGTCGAGTGCCTCGCCGTCTATATTTTCCTTGAGCAGGCCCTCGCGCATCATCAGGCCGAGATTCTTGCGCGCGCGGCGCCACGGCGCGTCC
>CAITEM010000303.1 GCA_903891395.1 uncultured Hyphomicrobiales bacterium
CCACGGCATCGATTGCGAAGTGATCGACGTGCGCTCGCTGGTGCCGCTCGACACCAGGACCATTCTCGGTTCGGTCGCCAAAACGCACCGGCTGTTCACGGTCGAGGAAAATCCGCGGCTGTGCGGCTGGGGCGCCGAAATCGTCTCCATCGTCGCCGACGAGGCGTTCTACGATCTCGACGGACCGCCGGTGCGCATCACGACGCCGCATATTCCGCTGCCGGCCGCCGACATCATGGAAGACATCGTGCTGCCGACGCCGCAGCGGATCGTCGACACGATTAGGCGTTCGCTCGGAAGTTAGTTCCTGTCCCGGACGCGATGCAGCGCGCAGCGGTGCATCGCAGATCCGGGACCGTCACGGGTTGAGAAGGTCCCGGTTCGGCAGCGCACCGTTTCACGCTGCGCTGCGTCCGGGACAGAAAGTAAGGGAGCCGCGTTCATGTACGAAAATCTTCTCGCCAATGTGCCGACCGACCTTTGGATCGGCGGCAAGTGGTGCAAATCATCCGACGGCGCGCGCTTCGACGTCATCGATCCGGCGACCGAAAAGACCATTGCCTCGGTGGCGAGTGCGACGGTTGAGGACGCCAAGCGCGCCGTCGACGCCGCGCAGGAGGCTTTCCCGGCCTGGGCCGCCAAGAAGCCGCGCGAGCGCGCCGAAATTCTGCGCAAGGCTTTCGAGATTATCATGCGCGACGCCGAGCGTTTCGCGAAGCTGATCACGCTGGAAAACGGCAAGGCGCTGTCGGATTCGCGAGGCGAAATCGCTTACGCCGCCGAGTTCTTCCGCTGGTATGCTGAGGAAGCCGTCCGCAACATCGGCCATATCTCGATGGCGCCGGCCACCGGCGCGCGCATCGTGGCGCAGCACAAGCCGGCCGGCATCGCCGTGCTGGTGACGCCGTGGAATTTCCCGGCCGCGATGGCGACCCGCAAGATCGGTCCGGCTTTGGCCGCCGGCTGCCCGGTGGTGCTCAAGCCGGCGTCTGACACGCCGCTCACCATGCTGGCGCTGATGCCGGCGCTCGAAGAAGCCGGCGTGCCGCCCGGCGTTGTCAACGTCGTGCCGTCGCGCCGTTCCGGTCCGGTGGTCAGCGCCATGCTGCACGATCCGCGCGTGCGCGTGCTGTCCTTCACCGGCTCGACCGAGGTCGGCCGCAAATTGCTGCACGAAGCCGCCGACAACATCATCAAGCCGTCGATGGAATTGGGCGGCAACGCGCCGTTCATCGTGTTCGAGGACGCCGATATCGACGCTGCGGTCGACGGCGCCATGATCGCCAAGATGCGCAACATGGGCGAGGCTTGCACCGCGGCCAACCGTTTCTACGTGCACGACAAGGTGCATGACGAATTCGCCAAGAAGCTCACGGGCAAGATGGCCGCGCTCAAGGTCGGCAACGGTCTCGACGACGGCGTCAGTGTCGGCCCGCTGGTCAACAAGGAAGGCCGCGACAAGGTCGTCGAACTGGTCGACGACGCGGTGTCCAAGGGTGCCAAGGTCTTGACCGGCGGCAAGACGCCGACGGGCCCTGGCTACTTCTATCCGGCGACCGTCATCACCAACGTGTCCGACGACGCCAAGATGCTGAACGAGGAAATCTTCGGGCCGGTGGCGTCGATCCAGACATTCAAGACAGAGGACGAAGCGATCAAGCGCGCCAACGACACCGAATACGGCCTCGTGGCATATCTCTACACGAAGGATCTGTCGCGCGGCATGCGCGTGTCGGAGAAGCTCGACTTCGGCATGATCGGCCTCAATCGCGGTCTCGTGTCGGACCCGGCGGCGCCGTTCGGCGGCACCAAGCAATCCGGCCTCGGGCGCGAGGGCGCGCAAGAGGGCATGAAGGAATTCCAGGAAACGCAATACGTGTCGGTGATCTGGTAGAGATGGCTTGTCCCGGGCGCAGCGCTGCGTTTCTTAACGGTGCGCTGCAGAACCGGGACCGTTACGAATTCGGAATGTGAAAGGTCCCGGATCTGCGGTGCACCGCAAGCGCGCTGCACCGCGTCTGGGACAGGAGAGTTGAATGGACGTACTGATGCCTCAACTCGGCGAAACAGTCGCCGAGGGTAAGATCGTAAAGTGGTTCAAGGCCGCCGGCGACGCCGTGAAGCCGGGCGACAACCTGTTCGAGATCGAGACCGACAAGACCTCGATGGAAGTGCCGGCGACCTCGGCGGGTACGCTGGCGGCAATCGCTTTCGGCGTCGGCGAAACCGCCAAAGTGGGCGCCGTGGTGGCGCAGATCCTGGCAGCCGGCGAGACGGCTTCGGCGGCGCCGGCGAAGGCGGCCGCGCCGCAACCCGTCGCTGCCAAGCCTGCCGCAACGGCTGCGGCTCCCGTTGCCGCACCTGTCGCGTCAGCCCCCATCAAAATGGACCCTTGGCAGGAGGTGCGTTCGCCCGCCCGTAACTTCGGGCCGGCCAAGCTTGCCAGTGGCTCGTTCGTCACGCCGTTGGCGCGCCGTCTGGCGTCCGAGCGCGGCATCGACCTGTCCCGCGTCTCCGGCACCGGTCCGCGCGGCCGCGTCGTCGCCAGCGATATCGAGAACGCGGCCCCGCCGGCAGCCAGCATGCCGACGGGCGCCAGTGCCGCGCAGGTCAAGGCGCTCTACGAAGGCATCGCTTACGAGGAAGTGCCGCTCGACGGCATGCGGACGACGATCGCCAAAAGACTTGTCGAGGCCAAGCAGACCATCCCGCATTTCTACCTGACCGCCGATATGGAAATCGGCCGCCTGACCGCGATGCGCGAGGAAGCCAACGCTGCGTCGCCGGTCGCCAAAGACGGCACGCCGGCCTTCCGGTTGTCGCTCAACGATTTCATCATCAAGGCCTGGGCGGCGGCGCTCATGCGTATTCCCGCCGCCAATGCGGTATGGGCGGGCGACCGCGTCCTGCGCTTCACGCAGGCCGACATCGGCATCGCCGTGGCGCTCGACGGCGGCCTGATCACGCCGGTGGTGCGCAACGCCGACACCAAGTCGGTCCGTACGATCTCGGCGGAAATCCGCGACATGGCGGAACGCGCCCGCGCCAAGAAGCTCAAAGCCAACGAATATCAGGGCGGATCGAGCGCGATTTCCAATCTCGGCATGTACGGCGTGCGCGAGTTCTCGGCGATCATTAATCCACCGCACGCCACCATCCTCGCGGTCGGCGCTTCGCGCCGCGCCCCGGTCGAAGCGGCCGACGGCAGCGTCAAATTCGTCAGCCAGATGACCGCCACCGTGTCGTGCGACCACCGCGTGGTCGATGGCGCGCTCGGCGCCGAACTGCTGGCGGCCTTCAAGAGCTTTGTCGAATCGCCGGTCACCGCATTGCTTTAGGGAGATTGATCATGGCTGGCGAAAAGCCGGACGTCCTGCTGGTCGGTCAGCGCAAGCCGGTACTGGTCAACGGCCTGGAGCCAAAGGTCAATCTGCACGACTACCTCGGCGCCAAGGACAAGGACGCCTTTGTCGCCGCGGTCGCCGACAAGATCCGCGCCATCGCCATCGCCTACACCGCAAACAAGGTCGATGCCGCGTTCCTGCGGAAATTTCCCAATCTCGAGCAGATTTCCAGCTTCGGCGTCGGCTACGACCATATCGACGCCAAATGGGCCGGCGAGCACGGCATCGTCGTTACCAATACGCCGGAAGTGCTGAACGAAGAAGTCGCCGACACCGCGCTTGGCCTCCTGCTCTGCACCGTGCGTGAATTCCCCCAGGCCGAGCGTTATGTCCGCGCCGGCAAATGGGCCAATGCGCAGTACCCGCTGACCAAGGCGACGCTTCGTAACCGCACCGTCGGCATCGTCGGCATGGGCCGCATCGGCAAGGCCATCGCCAAGCGGCTCGATGCTTTCGGCGTGCCGGTCTTCTATCACAGCCGCAATCCGCAGAGCGGCGTCGATTACAAATATTACCCCAAGCTGCTCGACATGGCGCGCGACGTCGATACGCTGATGGTGATCGTGCCGGGCGGCGCCGCGACGCAGAACCTGATCAATGCCGATGTGCTTAAGGCGCTGGGGCCGCAGGGCATCGTCATCAACATGGCGCGCGGGTCGGTTATCGACGAACCGGCGCTGATCCAGGCGCTGAAAGATCGCACCATCTATTCCGCCGGCCTCGACGTGTTCGTCAAGGAACCGGTGGTGCCGACAGAACTGATGGAGATGGACCACGTCGTATTGTTCCCGCATCTCGGCTCTTCCACCGAGGTGACGCGGGCGGCGATGGACCAGCTTGTCGTCGATAACATCCTGGCCTGGGCGGCGGGCAAACCGCCGCTGACGCCGGTGCCCGAAACGCCTTATCCGCCGAAGCGGTGAGCACCATGCGGCGCGTCATACTGCTCTTTGTTTTTGCCGCCGGGCTTCTGGGCAGGGCCCATGCCTTCGACTTTGAACCGGTCAAACCGCTCGACGAGAAGGATGTCGAACCGGCGATGCTCGCCGACATGTACGGCACCTGGGAGATCCGCGATAAAAGCGGCAAGAGGCGCTGCCGGATCACGCTGCTGAAAGAGTTCACCATCGGCGGCTATCAGGTCGACAAGGCGCCGGGCTGCGAGAAGGCGTTTCCGGTGATGGGCGACATCTCGGCATGGCGTCTGTCGGAAGGTTGGTTGATCGATCTGGTTGATCCGATACGCCGAATTCGCGTCCGCTTCGAAACGCCGGATAACCGCTATGTACCGTTTGGCGATCCGAAGGATATTGCCGGCATCGACGAATTGCTCAAAATTCAGGACAAACCGGGCCAGAAAAAGAAATGAGATTTAGCCGCGCCGTTTTTTGTGCGATTGCCGTCGCCGTCACTGCGCCCGCTCTGGCGCAGGCGCCCGCGAGTCTTGGCGATTCCGCGAAGGCGCTGATCGGCACTTGGGAGTTCTCCAACGCCGACCGCGACAAAATCTGTTCGGCGACGTTCAAGATCGATCCCACCAAGGTCGGCTTCAAGGTCGAGTTCGACAAAGGCTGCGCCGATCTGTTTCCGATCGTGAACGACGTCGCCGGCTGGACTTTCCCGGACAATGATTTGCTACGTTTGGTCGACGCGCAGGGCAGGGCGTTGGTCGAGTTCAGCGAGGTCGAGGACGGCATCTATGAGGCGCCGACACCCGGCCTCGGCGTGTTATTTCTGCAGAACGCCGCTTCCGCCGGCCCGCCGCCGAAGCCGCCGGAACAGGTCGCCGGCGACTGGGCAATCAAGCGCACGAACGGCACGACGGTGTGCGTCTTCACGCTGTCTCCCGCCGCCGCCAAAGACGGCTTCGCGCTGACCGTGAAGCCGGGCTGCGATGCGTCGATCACGCGGCTCAATTTCGCGCAATGGCGGCTCGACCGTGATGAACTGACGCTGCTGCCGGCGCGCGGCAATCCGTGGCGTTTCGAAGAGGTCGAGGCCGGTACCTGGCGCCGCGTGCCGGAAGGCGCCGACGGCTTCACGCTGGTGAAGCAGTAGCTCTCGCTTGCGCGGCCGGTACGGCGTGTTTAACTAGCACTCATGGCAACTTCCAAGGCACGGCTGACGGAACGGCAGTTCGAACGTATCGCGCGTGCGCTTGCCGAACCGCGCCGCTACGAGATTCTCAAGCAGATCGGCGCTTCGGAAGCGCCGTGTTCCTGCAGCGCGGTGCACGAGGCCCATGACATCAGCGCCGCCACCCTGTCGCATCACATCAAGGAACTGGAGACCGCCGGTCTGGTCGAGATTCAGCGCGAGGGTAAGTTTATGAATCTCATATTGCAGCGGGATGTTCTACGTAACTATCTGGACCGATTGGCAAAAATCTAGCCCTCGGGCCGCCCCCGAATATAGTTCGACAATCATCGAACCATCCCTTGAAGGCGCCCTGTTCGTCACTTAGATGTTCATCTAATCGTCGAATGGACGATGGAACATCGGAGAAATTCAAATCAGCAATCTCAAGGGTAAAGTTGCCATCGTCACCGGGGCATCGAAAGGCATCGGCGCGGGTGTGGCGAAGAGTTTCGCGGCGGCCGGTGCGTCGGTGGTGGTAAATTACGCCTCAAGCAAAGAGGGAGCCGACAAGGTCGTCAAGGAAATCACCGGCAGTGGCGGCAAGGCGATTGCGGTTCAAGGCGATGTGTCGAAGGCCGCCGACGTGAAACGTCTATTTGCCGAAACCAAGAAGGCCTACGGCACGCTCGACGTGCTCGTTAACAATGCCGGCGTCTACAACTTCGCTCCGCTGGAGGCCGTGACCGAGACGGAATTCCATCGCGAATTCAATACCAACGTGCTGGGGTCGATTCTGACGATCCAGGAATCGCTGAACCATTTCGGCTCGAACGGGGGCAGCGTCATCAACATCAGTTCGGTCGCCAGCGTCAGCAATATGCCGACCTCCGTGGTTTATTCGGCGACCAAAAGCGCCCTCGACTCGGTGACGCGCGTGCTGGCGAATGAACTGGCGGCCAAGAAAATCCGCGTCAACACTATTGCGCCGGGCGGCGTCGAAACCGAAGGCACGCATGCTGCGGGTGTCATCGGCAGCGACTTGGAAAAGCAGATGGTGGCCGGCACACCGCTCGGACGTATCGGTCAGCCCCATGACATCGCTCAGGTCGCGGTGTTTTTGGCCTCCGAGGATTCAGGTTGGCTGACCGGCGAACGGATCACCGCCGCCGGCGGGTACCGGTAGTCTTCATCCCTCCTCCCCGCGGGGGGAGGGATAAGAAATCAGATCAGCTTCAATCCCTTGAAGCTGGCGTGGCCTTCCTTGCCGACGATAAGGTGGTCGTGCACCGCGATCCCTAAAGGCTTCGCGACGTCGATGATTGCCTGCGTCATCTGGATATCGGCGTGCGATGGCGTCGGGTCGCCGGACGGATGGTTGTGCACCATGATGAGCGCGGAGGCCGAAAGCTCGAGCGCGCGCTTGACCACCTCGCGCGGATAGACCGGCGTGTGGTCGAC
>CAITEM010000304.1 GCA_903891395.1 uncultured Hyphomicrobiales bacterium
ATGGTGGATTGGCGCAGAAATTGCTCAATATCCAATAGCGAGAGGCGAAAACGCCCGAAACTGAACAGGCAACGGAGGATTCAAATGACCAAGAACTTCATGCTCGCGGCATTAACAGCCACCACGCTTTCGCTCGCCGCATTGCTGGCGCCGGCCTCGGCACAGGCACCGGCGAAGGTCAGCATCGTCGTGTTCGGCTTCCCGTCGCTCGGCGCCTTCATGCCGCCGGTGATCAAGGCCAAGAAGATGGATGAAGCCAATGGCCTCGACATCGACTTCGTCGAACGCACGCCGGACGCTTATACGACGCAGTTCAACTCCGGCGAATTCAAGGTCGGCGGCAGCGCCGCGGTGCTGACGGTCGGCCTCGCCGACGCGCGCGGCGTCAAGGTGAAATACCTGTTCAACCTGTTCGACTTCTGGGGCACCATCGTCACGTCGCGCCCCGCCATCAAGACGGTCAAGGATCTGGAAGGCCAGGAACTCGCCGCCGCCGCGTCGACCACCAACTACGTCATGTCGCAGTTCTTCGCCAAGCAGCAGGGCGTCGACATGTCGAAGGTGAAAGTGGTCAACACCGCGACGCCCGGCCTGATCGGATACGCACTGGCCGATCGCGCCGACGCGATCCAGTTGTGGGAGCCGGCCTATACGCTGCTGAAGTCGAAGAAGCCCGACGTGCGCATTCTCGACACCGGCATGGCCGCGACCTGGAAGAAGTTCGCCGGCGGCGAGCGCATCCCCTATCTCGGTCTGGCCGCGCACACCGACTGGATCGAGGCCAATCCGGCGCTCGTGCAAAAGCTCTATACGACCTACAAGGCCGCGGGCGAGTTCATCGCCAAGAACCCCGAGGAAGCCGCGACTTTGATCTCGCCGAAGGCGACGCCGGAAGACCACGCCGCGCTGGTGGCGCTGATCAAGGCCAATGACCGGCTCGGCATGAGCGTCGTCGGCGCCAAGGAAATCGGCAAGCAGATCGAGGCGGTCTACAAAGCCGGCATCGACGTCGGCTTCCTGAAAACCCAGCCGTCGAACGACACCATCTACGACAAGCCGTTGAACTGATGAACGCCGGCATCATCCGCGTTCTCCAGGCGTCCGCCGGCATGCTGGTGCTGGCGGCGATCTGGCAGATTCTGTCCATGGTGCTGCCGCCGTTTCTGTTTCCGCCGGTGCCCGAGATCGTCAAGCGCACCGTCGAAATCCTGATCACCGGTTCGTTGCTGTACGACGTGTTTCTGACCGGCGCCCGCATCTTCGGCGGCCTGTTCGGCGCTTTCATCATCGGCGCCGCGCTGGCGCTGCTGATCGCGCGCTCCAAGACCCTGGAGAACTTCATCAGCCCCGTGCTGACGTTCTTTCAGGGCATTCCGGCTCTGTCCTGGGTAGTGTTCGCCATCATCTGGTTCCAGGGCACGGAGTTTCGCATCATCTTCATCATGATCATGACGACGCTGCCGGCCTTCACGTTCCAGATCATCGACTCGATCCGTTCGATGTCGAAGGATTTATTCGAGATGACCATGTCGTTTCGGCCGTCGCGCTGGACCATGTTCCGCTTCCTGATCGTGCCGACCATCGTGCCGGGCATCCTCACCGCCTGGAAGGTCAACCTGGGCAACGCCGCGCGCGTCGTCGTCGTCGCCGAACTGGTCGGCGCCACCGGCGGCGTCGGCTACGAACTGCTGCGCCAGCAGCAATTGTTCGACATGGCCGGCGCGATCGCCTGGACGCTGCAACTGGTGCTGTTCGTTCTGGTCGTGCAGCAGAGCATCGTCGCGCTTGAAAATTGGCTGCTGCGTTATCGCCCTGTCTCGGAGCGGACCATCTGATGCCGACGACCGACGAACCGGCGATCCGCTTTCAGGACGTATCGAAGACCTTCGGCCGCACGGAGGGACGCAGCGATCTCATCGCGGTGGACCGTCTGTCGTTCGACATCGCCAAGGGCGAGATCGTCGCGATTCTGGGCAAGACCGGGTGCGGCAAGTCCACGGTCTTCAACATGATCGCGGGCTTGTCGGAGCCGAGCGGCGGCAGCGTGCAAGTGGTCGGGCACAATCCGTTCCGCGAGTTCGAGTTCTTTCGCGGTAAGATCGGCATCGTGTTCCAGAATGACCGGCTGATGCCGTGGCGCACCGCGCTCGACAACGTCATCCTCGGATTGGAAATTCTCGACACCGACCGGAAGAAGGCCGAGGAGATCGCGCGCGGCTGGCTGGCGCGGCTCGGCCTTTCAGGCCACGAGAACGATTATCCGCACGCGCTCTCCGGCGGCATGCGCCAGCGCGTGTCGATTGCCCGCGCCTTCGCGGTGGAGCCGGACCTGATGCTGTGCGACGAGCCGTTCTCCGCGCTCGATGAAATGACCGCGCGCGATCTACGCGCCGAATTCGTGCGTCTGGTGAAGCAGAACGGCAAGACGGCTGTGTTCATCACCCATCACATCAACGAAGCGATGGACGTCGGCGACCGCGTGTTCGTCTTTCACCGGCCGGCGCGCATCGCCTACGAAGCGCGGATGGACCAGGCTTCGCGCGAGGGTGGCCGCAAGGCCATTCAGGATGACATCCTGAAGGTTCTCTCGCTTGAGGATACGTCCGCATCCGGCGCTTGATCGGCGGCGGCGAGCGCGGCGAAGGTGTTGCCGATCATCACCACCACGGGTCCGGGCAGGCCG
>CAITEM010000305.1 GCA_903891395.1 uncultured Hyphomicrobiales bacterium
AGATTCCGGCGTGGTACGGACCGGACGGCAAGGTGTTCGTCGCCGAAGCCGAGGCGGAAGCACAGGCCGAGGCCGACAAGCATTACGGCAAGGCGACCGCGATCAAGCGCGACGAAGACGTCCTCGACACCTGGTTCTCGTCCGCGCTGTGGCCGTTCTCGACGCTCGGTTGGCCAGAGGACACGAAAGAGCTCAATCGCTTCTATCCGACATCGGTGCTCGTCACCGGCTTCGACATCATCTTCTTCTGGGTCGCCCGCATGATGATGATGGGCTTGCACTTCATGAAGGACGACAAGGACGCCCCGGAAATTCCGTTTCACGACATCTACATCCATCGTTTGGTGCGCGACGCCTCCGGCGCCAAGATGTCGAAATCGAAGGGCAACGTGGTCGATCCGCTTGGCGTCATCGACGAGTTCGGCGCCGACGCGCTGCGTTTCACCTTGATGCGCAATGTCGCGCCGAGCCACGACATCCGCCTCGGCCCGCAGGATGTCGAGAACAACCGCAACTTCGCGACCAAACTCTGGAACGCGGCCCGCTTCGTCGAGTTCAACGGCGCTGTGCGTGTCGAGGGCTTCGATCCGAAGTCGGCCCAGGAAACGCTCAATCGCTGGATCGCGCACGAAACCGCGAAGGCTGCCGCCGACATCACACAGGCGATTGAGACGTATGCGTTCAGCGAGGCGGCGGGCGCGGCCTATCGTTTCGTCTGGAATGTGTATTGCGATTGGTATGTCGAACTGTCGAAGCCTTTGCTGACCGGCCCCGACGGCCCAGCCAAGGACGAAACGCGGGCGATGGCGGCCTGGGCGCTCGATGAAATCCTCAAGCTGCTGCATCCGTTCATGCCCTTCATTACCGAAGAACTCTGGGCGGTGACGGCGGAGCAGGGGCCGAAGCGCGCCGCGCTGCTGACGCTCAGCGAATGGCCAAAGCTCGAAGGCCTCGCCGACGACAAGGCCGAAGCCGAAATTGGCTGGGTGATCGAACTCATTACAGCCGTGCGTTCGATCAAGGCCGAAATGAACATCACCGTGCCGGTGCCGCTCGTGCTGGCTGGTGCGTCGGCGGAATCGCAAGCACGGGCCGAGCGCTGGGCCGATTTCATCAAGCGCCTCGCGCGCGTCTCCGACATTTCGTCCGCTGCCACCGCGCCGAAGGGCTCGGTGCAGTTGGTCGTGCGTGGTGAAGTCGCGGCGCTGCCGCTGATCGGCATCATCGACCTCGATGCCGAACGCGCACGGCTCGCCAAGGAAATGGCCAAAGCCGAAGCCGACATCGGCCGCGTCGATGCCAAGCTCAACAACGCCAATTTCGTCGCGCGTGCGCCGGAAGAAGTCGTCGAAGAGGAAAAGGCCAAGCGCGACGAAGCTGCCGGCCGCAAGGTCAAGATCGCTGCCGCGCTCGAGGCGCTCAAGGGCGCGTAGAGGTTGCGATGAAAATCTTTCTGGTAGGCGCGGGCGGTGTGATCGGACGGCGATTGACGCCGCTTTTGGTCGCTGCCGGTCACCAAGTCATCGGCACCACGCGCTCGGCCGACAAAGTTGCCGCTGTAAAGGCGCTCGGCGCCGAGCCGTTGGTGGCCGACGCCTTCGATGCCGAGGCGGTGGCGCGCGCCGTCGCCGCGGCGGCGCCCCATGTCGTCATCCATCAACTCACCGATCTGCCGTTCGCGCCCTGTACGCCGCACTATGCCGAAGGCCTGGCGCGTAATTCGCGCCTGCGTATTGAGGGCACGCGCAACCTAGTTGCCGCCGCGCGTGCCGCCGGCGTGAAGCGGCTGATCGCGCAGAGCATCGCCTTTATTTACGCGCCGGGTACTGGACTGCGCGTCGAGACCGATCCGCTCAATCCAGATCCCGCGCAGGCGGCGACGGTGGCCGGCGTCAACGCGCTGGAGGCGGCGACCCTGTCGCTGCCGGAGGGCGTCGTGCTGCGGTATGGACTGCTCTATGGCGAAGGCACCTGGTCGCCCGGCAAGCCGATCCGGCCACCCTCGGTGCATGTCGAGGCTGCGGCGCAGGCCGCCTTGCTCGCGGTCACAAAGGCTAAGCCAGGCGTTTACAACATCGCCGAAGACGATGGCTGCGCGTCAAGCGACAAGGCCAAACGCGACCTCGGCTTCGACGCCGGGTTCCGCATCACGCCTTGAACGGCTTGCTGAGAAACTTCGAGCCTTTCAGCCCGTAGCGCCACGGCTTGTCGACCGCCTTGCTGATGCCGATGCGCGGGCCCACCACGATCTCTGGCTCTCCGGCGCGCGCCCGCAGTTCGAACGGCGGCCGGTCGAGCGCCAGTCCGTTGTGTTTGTGGGTGACGCCCATCGCCTCGCACAGCTTGCCGGGGCCGGAGCACAGCGCCCGCAGGTCCGGCACGCCCCTTCGCCGCCGCATGGCGGCAATTCCGGCCAGCGGCTCAATGGCCCGGATCAGCACGGCGCTGGCCGAGCCTTCCGCCTCGCAGACGAAGTTCAGGCACCAGTGAATGCCGTAGGACCGGTACACGTAGGCAAATCCTGGCGGCCCGAACATGATGGCGTTGCGCTCGGTGGGGCCGCCGTAACTGTGCGAGGCCGGATCGGTGTGGTGGTAAGCCTCGAGCTCGACGATGATACCGCCGGCGCCGCCGACCATCAGCGTGGCGCCGATCAGGTCCGGCGCCACGTCGTGAACCGAACGGTCGAAGAACCGCCGCCGGATGATGGGAGGGAGCGCCATTATGTGTCCTGCTTGCCACACCTTAGGAACATTTAAAGTTTGCCTCGGCATGATCCCCGCTGCGCCGCGATTTAGCCATACCCTCCGATCAAATCGAGGGCGTTCCGGCAAGGCACAAACCTTTGCACGGACACCGGTTTTTTAAGACCGGTTAACGACCCTCGTTTAGGCCAGCCGGGCACGCCGGATGGCGGCAACAAGGGGCGGGGGACGACCGGAACTATGGACGCAAAGACCAATCTCAAAGCCAAGCTGCCAAGCCGTCACGTGACGGAAGGCCCGGCGCGCGCGCCGCACCGCTCGTATTATTACGCCATGGGTCTGACGACCCAGCAGATTCACCAGCCCTTCGTCGGCGTCGCCTCGTGCTGGAACGAGGCCGCCCCCTGCAATATCGCGCTGATGCGCCAGGCTCAGGCCGTCAAAAAGGGCGTCGCTTCGGCCGGCGGTACGCCGCGCGAATTCGTCACCATCACCGTGACCGACGGCATCGCCATGGGCCATTCCGGCATGCATGCGTCGCTGCCGTCGCGCGAAGTGATCGCGGACTCGGTCGAACTCACCATGCGCGGCCACGGCTATGATGCCCTTGTCGGCATCGCCGGCTGCGACAAGTCACTTCCCGGCATGATGATGGCGATGGTTCGCCTCAATGTGCCGTCGATCTTCATCTACGGCGGCTCGATCCTGCCCGGCACCTTCAAGGGCAAGCCGGTCACCGTGCAGGACGTGTTCGAAGCGGTCGGCAAGCACTCCGTCGGCCAGATGTCGGACGAGGATCTGTTCGGTCTCGAGCAGGTCGCCTGTCCGTCGGCCGGCGCTTGCGGCGCGCAATTTACCGCCAACACCATGGCGACCGTGTCGGAAGCCATCGGCCTGGCGTTGCCTTATTCGGCGGGCGCACCGGCGCCGTACGAAATGCGCGATCAGTTCTGCATGACCGCCGGCGAACAGATCATGGATCTCGTTCTCTCCGGTTTGCGCCCCCGCGACATCGTCACGCGCAAGGCTTTGGAAAACGCTGCGGCAACGGTCGCCGCTTCCGGCGGTTCCACCAATGCGGCGCTGCATCTGCCGGCGATTGCGCACGAATGCGGTATCGAATTCACGTTGTTTGATGTCGCCGAAATCTTCAAAAAGACACCTTATATCGCCGATTTGAAACCCGGTGGCCGTTATGTTGCCAAGGATTGGTTCGAAGCTGGCGGCGTGCCACTTCTGATGAAAACCCTTCTGGATAACGGCTTCCTGCACGGTGACTGCATGACGGTCACTGGCCGCACGATTGCGGAAAATCTCAAGTCCGTGAAATGGAACCCGGACCAGGACGTGGTGCATCCGGCCGACAAGCCGATCACCGTTACCGGCGGCGTGGTTGGCCTCAAGGGCAACCTCGCGCCCGACGGCGCGATCGTGAAGGTCGCCGGCATGACCAACCTGAAATTCTCGGGCCCTGCGCTGTGCTTCGATGGCGAAGAGGCCTGCTTCCAGGCGGTCAAGGACAAGAAATATAAAGTCGGCGACGTCTTCGTCATTCGTTATGAAGGCCCGCGCGGCGGTCCCGGCATGCGCGAGATGCTATCGACCACGGCGGCGCTCTATGGTCAGGGCATGGGCGACAAGGTCGCGCTGATCACCGATGGCCGCTTCTCTGGCGCGACCCGCGGTTTCTGTGTCGGCCATGTCGGTCCGGAGGCTGCGGTCGGCGGTCCGATCGGCCTGATTCAGGACGGCGACATCATCGAGATCGACGCCGTCAACGGCACCATAAACGTCAAGCTGTCGGACGCGGAACTGGCCAAGCGCAGGACGCAATGGAAGCCGCGCGAAAACGATTTCACTTCAGGCTATTTGTGGAAATACGCCCAACAGGTGGGCCCGGCCGTCAACGGCGCGGTCACCCATCCCGGCGGGGCGTTTGAGAAAGTGGCTTATGCGGACGTCTGACATTCTGTTTCGCGCCTTGGTGATTGGGTTCGGCCTTATGGCCGCGCCCGCCTTTGCGCTCGACGGGACGAAGTCAGACGACGTAATGGCGTCGCCCGCGGCGGTGTCGCCGACCGAGGCGTTCCGCTCCGGCGCCAACTCGCTCAAGGCTGGTGACACCGTCAAGGCGGTACACTCGCTCGAATACGCCGCCGAGAAGGGTCACGCGCTGGCGCAGTGGAAGCTCGGCCGCATGTACGCGGAAGGCGAGGGCGTCGCCCAGAACGACCTCAAGGCTTTCGAGTATTTCAGCCGCATCGCCGACAGCCATGCCGACGACAATCCGGATACACCGCAGGCGCGCTTCGTCGCCAATGCTTTCGTCGCGCTCGGCCACTATTATCTCGAAGGCATCCCGAAGACCTCCGTGAAGGCCGATCCGGACCGCGCGCGCGAAATGTTCGGCTACGCGGCGTCTTATTTCGGCGATCCCGATGCGCAGTATTATCTGGCGCGACAATATCTCGACGGCAATGGCGCGCCACAGGACCCGCGCCAGGCCGCGCGCTGGTTCGGCCTGTCGGCGAAAAAGGGCCAGTGCCAGGCGCAAGCCATGCTCGGCGCCATGCTGTTCTCCGGCGATCACGTGCCGCGGCAAGCCGCGCGTGGTCTGATGTGGCTAACGCTGGCGAAAGACTCCGCCCGCACCACCGACCAGGCCTGGGTCGCCAAGCTGTACGACAGCGCCTTCACCCAGGCGACCGAGGACGAACGCGCACTTGCGCTCGTGCTCCTTAAGCGCTGGCTCGAAACGCGGCGCGAGTAGGCGGCATCGCCGCCGTCGTTCACGCTTCCGTGAACTCAGCAGTTTATATCGAATCCAAGGTCGTAGAATTTGTCAGGTGTCGCCGGAGCATAGGCGGCAGTTTCAGGCAATTCTAAACGGCATGCTGTCTAAGGCAATGAAATAGAACGGGAATTTTCCAACGGGGCACGGTTTAGCTCTCTCAGGAACGTGGCAAAGCGTCGCGTCGAGAAGCTAAACGGGGTGTTGGGGTATGCGTTTTGTTGGTTCGCGCGCGCGCGCGCAAAATCTGCTGGCGACGACGTGTCTGATTGCGGTCTGCGGCTTCGGCGCGACTGAAGCTTTTGCCAGGAACAAGCTGGCCGAGATCGATCCCGCCCTCGACGCCAACGCGCAGGCAACGACGCTTGATACGATCACCGTACAGAATGCGGGCGACTCGAGCGGCGTCTATTCCGGCAGCACGCCGGTCGCGACCAAGACCAACACACCGCTGCTCAATATTCCGCAGTCGCTGTCGGTGCTGTCGAAGGACTACATCAAGGATCAGGGCTATCAGAGCCTGACCGACGTAACGCGTTATGTGCCGGGCGTGCAGGTCCACCAGGGCGAAGGCAACCGCGACGAACTCGTCATCCGCGGCGTCGATTCGAGCGCCAACTTCTTCGTCAACGGCTTCCGTGACGACGTCCAATACTACCGCGACCTGTACAACACGCAGAGCATCGAAGTGTTGAAAGGTCCGAGCGCGCTGACCTTCGGCCGTGGCGCTGGCGGTGGTCTGGTCAATCGTACCCTCAAGGAAGCGGACGGCCAGCGCATCTATGAAGGCACGGTGCAGACCGGCTCCTATGGCGATCGCCGCATTGCCGTCGATGCTGGCAACAAGATCAACGAAAACGTTGCCGTCCGTCTGAATGTCTTTGCGGAGGGATCGGATTCGTTCCGCTCTTACGGCAACATGGAACGCTGGGGCATCAACCCGACCGCGAGCTTCCAGGTCAATGACTCGACGAAGGTCAAGCTGAGTTACGAGTATTATCACGACAACCAGACGGCCGATCGCGGCAATCCCTCGCAGGCCACCGTACCGGCCGCGACGCGCTTCAATCCGACGACACCCTTTGCGCCTGGTGGCGATCTCACCAAATTCTTTGGCAGCCCGAACTACAATCAGGCGCTGGCCAATGTGCAGACCACCATGGCGGTGATCGACCACGACTTCGGTAACGGTCTGACGGTAAGAAACGCCACGCAATATGCGGTCTATCGGAAGTTCTACCAGAACATTTATCCGGGCGGCGCCGTCAATGCGGCAGATACGGCCCTCACGCTGTCGGCCTATAACCATCATACCGACCGCGAGAACCTCTTCAACCAGACCGACTTTACCTACAAAGGCAAAACTGGTCCGCTCTTCCATACCTTTGCCTTTGGCACCGAGTTTGGCCGGCAGACCGGTATCGATTACCGGAGCACGGGCGTTTTCACCGCGACCGGTACGAACGCCGTGACAGTCAATCCGTTCGATCCAACTTATTACGGCAGCGTCAACTTCGTCCATCACTACAACAGCACGAACAACGGTGACGGCGTTACTTCGCCCGACTCCAACAGCCTCTACCGACTGAACGTTCAGTCCGGCTACGCTCGCGATACGGTGGAGATCACGCGCTGGGTGCAGTTGATCGGCGGCGTCCGGCTCGATCGTTTCGACTTCCAGGCGACGGACCTCAATACCAACACCACCCGCAACCGCGTCGACACAAAGCTGTCGCCGCAGGCTGCGGCGATCTTCAAGCCGATCGACAATCTGTCGCTCTACGGTGCCTACAGCATCTCGTACCTACCGGCGTCCGGCGACCAGTTCTCGGCGTTGTCTCCCGCGACGGTGCTTCTGGACCCGCAGAAGTTCGTGAACAAAGAAGTCGGCGTGAAGTGGAACATCAACCCGCAACTCCTGTGGTCCGCTGCAGTGTACCAGCTTGACCGTACCAACCAGCCGATACCGGACCCAAGCAATCCCATATTCTCGTTGCCGAACGGTGCGACGCGCGTGAAGGGTTTCGAGACCAGCCTCAACGGCTATGTGATGAAGAACTGGCAGTCGTCAATTGGCTACGCCTACACCGATGCGCGGATCGTCAGCAATCTATCGGTCACACCGGGAGCGGAGGTCCTTGCCGGCAACATTGTGCAGCTTGCGCCGAAGCATCAGTTCTCGTTCTGGAACAAATACCAGTTCACCGACATGTGGGCGGCTTCGTTGGGGGTGATCTATTTCTCGGATTCGTTCACGAGTTCGGACGACATCGTGAAGATGCCGGGCTTCACCCGCGTCGACGCCGCGATCTTCTACAAGATCAACGAGCAGTGGAAGGCGCAGCTCAACGTCGAGAACCTGTTCAACAAAGGCTACTGGGCCTCGGCTGACGGCGACAACAACATCTCGCCGGGCCTGCCGCGCACCTTCCGGCTTTCGGCGACCGCCAAGTTCTAGAAAGGGAGAGGGCGCTGGCGGGGAACGTCAGCGCCCCTCGATATCCAGATCGATCCAGACCGGGACGTGGTCCGACGGCTTGTCCCATGACCGCACGTGCCTATCGATGCCGGCGCCGGTGAGCCGGTCGGCGGCCTGCGGCGACAGCAGCAGGTGGTCGATGCGGATGCCGTCGTTCTTCTGCCAGGCGCCGGCCTGGTAATCCCAGAAGCTGTAGAGGTCGCTGGCGTCGCTGGTGGCGCGGACCGCGTCGGTCAGGCCGAGATTGAGCAGCGTGCGAAACCGCTCCCGGGTCGGCGGCAGGAACAGCGCATCGTTGACCCAGACCTCGGGCCGCTTGGCGTCGGCGGGTGACGGAATGACGTTGTAGTCGCCGGCCAGGACGAAGGGTTCTTCCAGCTTAAGCCGTTCGCGCGTAAATTTAATAAGCCGGTCCATCCATTTGAGTTTGTAATCGTATTTATCGCCGGGCGCAGGATTGCCATTGGGCAGATACAAACTTACGACCCGCACCACGCCGGTCTTGGTCGACACCAAAGCTTCGAGGAAGCGGGCCTGCACATCGGCCTCGTCGCCAATCAGGCCAGGCGCCACCTCGTCAAACGGCAACTTGGACAGCAGCGCCACGCCGTTGAAGGTCTTCTGGCCGTGCACCGCAACATTGTAACCGAGCGCCTCGATCGGTTCGCGCGGGAAGGCGTCGTCGACGCACTTGATCTCTTGCAGGCAGACGATGTCGGGCTGCCGTTCGGCCAGCCAGGCCACCAGGCTGTCCATGCGCTGGCGGACCGAGTTCACATTCCAGGTGGCGATTCGCATTGTTTTTGGGCTCCGGCCGGCACGATCGGGAATGAATAAACCGGATTTTTCCGCGTTTACCAGACCCCGTGGGGCTATGCCCATAGCCACGTTTATATGTTAGTAACACCCCAACGCGGGTGGGAAAACGGCAAAACCGCGACAGAGAGGGAGTGTCCGGCCTCAATCAAAGGGGCGCGGATTTAATATTAGATGATGAAGCGAAAGTGGCTCCTTGGCGTGGCGGCGATCGCCCTAATTGGCCTCGTCGTACTGACTCGTGGTTTCTGGGGTGGCGGTGGAGCGGTGGCGCAAGCGCCGGCCGAACGCCTCATCGCCGTGACGGTCTCGCCGGCCGTCAAGCAGATGGTCCCGCTGACCGTCGATGCGCTCGGCACCGTGACGCCGATCACCAGCGTTGCCATCAAGGCGCGGCTCGAAACCGAAATCGTCGGCGTTCATTTTGCTGACGGCGCCCGCGTCAAGAAGGGCGATCTGCTGTTTACCCTCGATGACCGTCAGGTGAGGGCCATGATCGCGCAAGCCGAGGGCGTCGTTGCCCGCGACAAGGCGCAGCTCGAAGGCGCCGAGCGCGACATTGCGCGCTTCACCGATCTGGTCGCCAAAGCCGCGACCCCCGTGGTCAATCTCGACAATGCCAAGACCCAGGCCGACATCTTCCGCGCCGCCATCAAGGCCGATACGGCAACGCTCGACAATCTCAATATCCAGCTCGGCTATTGCGCTATCCGCGCGCCGGTCGACGGCCGCATCAGCGCGGCCTCCGTGAAGATCGGCAACTTCGTGCGGCCCGCCGATACCGCATCGCTCGCCACCATCAACCAGATCGCGCCGGTCTACGTCTCGTTTACGGTGGCGCAGGACGTCTTGCCGAATATCCGGCAAGCCATCGCCGCCGAGAGCGCAACCGTCGATGCCGCTGTGCCGGGCGACACCAAGCACGCCGCCGGGCAGGTAACGATGATCGAGAATTCGGTCGACGCCTCGACCGGCATGGTCATGATCCGGGCCACCATGGCCAACACCGACGAATTGTTGTGGCCGGGCACGCTGGTGACGACGAAACTCAACATCCGCGACGAGGAAGCCGTCACGGTGCTGTCGGCGGCCATTCAAGTCAGCCAGGCCGGCACCTTTGTTTTCGTCGTCAAGGACGGCAAGGCTGAGGTGCAGAAGGTCGAGGTCGAGCGCACCGTCGGCACCCGCACGGTTTTGAAATCTGGTCTGCAAGGCGGGGAAAGCGTCGTCACCGACGGTCATCTGCAATTGAGGAACGGTTCTCGCGTCAGCATCCGCGAGCCGAAAGCGGGCGCCTGACATGAACATCTCCGAGGCTTGTATCCGGCGGCCAGTGATGACCACCTTGATCACGGCCTCGCTGATCGTTTTCGGCATTTTCGGTTATCGGTTGTTGGCGGTGTCGGCTTTGCCGGCTGTCGACTTTCCGACCATCGCCATCACCGCCACGCTGCCCGGCGCGTCGCCTGAGACCATGGCCGCTTCGGTCGCCGCGCCGATCGAGCGCCAGCTCTCGACCATCGCCGGCATCAGCGCGCTGACCTCGACCTCGGCGCTCGGCACCACCACCATCACCATCCAGTTCGATCTCAACCGCAACATCGACGGCGCGGCGCTCGACGTGCAGACCGCCTTGACCGTCGCGGCGCGGCGTCTGCCGGTCGAAATGACGACGCCGCCGTTCTTCCGCAAGGTGAATCCGGGCGACTTCCCGGTGCTGTTCATCAGCCTGAACTCGGCGACCTTGCCGATGTCGGCGGTCGACGAGGCCGGCCAGATCGTGCTGGCGCAGCAGATCTCGCAATTGCCGGGCGTCGCCCAGGTGCTGGTCTATGGCGGCCAGAAATTCGCGGTGCGTGTGCAGGCCGATCCGGTTGCCGCCGCCGCCCGCAACATCTCGCTCGACGACATCCGCAACGTACTGGCTAAGACCAATTCCAACACCCCGGTCGGCACCATCACCGGCGACCAGCAGAACATCACCTTGACCGCCTCCGGCGCCATCAGCCGTGCCGCCGACTACCGCAAGATCACTATCGCCTACCGCAACGGCTCGCCGGTGCGGCTGGAGGAGGTGGCGCGCGTCATCGACAGCGTCGAGAACAACCGCATCGCCAGCTACTTCAACAATAACCGCTCCGTGGTGCTGGCGATCCAGCGCCAGCCTGACGCCAATACCGTGGCCGTGGTCGACAGCATCAAGGAGCGGCTCGACGGCTACCGCGCCCAGGTGCCGGCCGCCATCAACATGCAGGTCATTATCGACCGTTCGATCTCGGTGCGTGAATCGGTCGACGACGTACAATTCACGCTGCTGGTTGCCATCGGCCTGGTGGTGCTGGTGATCTTCCTGTTCCTGCGCTCGGCCTCGGCCACCATCATTCCGTCGCTGGCGGTGCCGATTTCGTTGATCGCGAC
>CAITEM010000306.1 GCA_903891395.1 uncultured Hyphomicrobiales bacterium
ATTCATTGCCGCTTGGCTCGCCGTTAACAGCACGGCGATGATGTCATGCGGCGTGCCGGCCGGCGCGAACAACGCGTTGAATGTGTCCGACACGAATCCCGGATAGCCGGATTCGATCATGGTCGGCACATTCGGCAGATCGGGCCAACGGCTCTCGCCGGTGACCGCGAGGCAGCGCAACGTACCAGCCTGGATATGCGGCGCCGCCGGCGGCAGCGCCGTGGAGCACATATCGACCGAGCCACCGAGGATGGCCTGCACCGCGTCACCACCGCCCTTGAAGACGATGCACTGCATCTTGGTGAGCTTTTCGCGAAGCTTCAGCACCTCGACCTGGATGTAGAGCGACGTGTTGAGTGCCGGCGTCGAGACGTTGAATTTCTCCGGGTTAGACCTCGCAAGCGCAACTGCATCCTTAATAGTCTTGGCGGGTGAATCCGCTTTGACGACGAAGGCATTCGGCGATGTCGCCAGTTCGCTGACGCCGACGAAGTCATTCTCCGCATCGAAGGGCAACTGGTTGAAGAAGGCGACATTGACCGAGTACTGGGTGCTCGCCAGCAGGATGGTGTAGCCGTCAGGGTCGGCGCGCGCGACGGCGCCCATGCCGACATTGCCGCCGCCGCCGGCCCGATTTTCAACGATGAAGGTCTTACCGGTCGATTGTTGCAAAGCCGCCGCCGTCATGCGGGCGATCAGGTCGGCCGGGCCGCCGGGCGTGACCGAGGCCACGATTTTGATGGGCCGGTCCGGATAAGCCGCCAGCGCCGGGCGGATGCGCAGGATCGCCGGGGCCACAATCATGACTCCCGCAGCCTCGATGAGGCGACGGCGGGACAGAAGCGAATGCGGACTGTGAGCTTTGCTCATTGTTGTTCCCTCCCGGAAATCATTGGCGGATCGTTAAGGCGGCGGCACCTCACAGGCGAGAATGCTGGACGTCTCGGAATCGGTGATGAACAAGGTGCGGCCGTCCGCGGCGAAGGCACAGTTGGTCGTGGTGCGGCCCGCGCATGACATGATCCGGTAGCAGGGCTCGGCGATTGCGTTGAGGACCCAGACGCAGCCATGCGCCGGATCGCAAATGAACAGCCGGTCGTATTGATCGACCGCAAGCCCGTCCGGGCCGTTGGTGCCGCCCGGCATCTGCGTGAAACACTGCGCCTTGGTGACAGTCGCGTCGTTGCGCAACATGAAACGCCACACCGCCGCCGAGCGTGACATCGCGACGTAGAGATGAGTCTTGGCCTTGTTCAGCACGAGGCCGTTGGGACTGGGGCCGTTGTGAACAAGACAGTCGAGTCGTCCGTCGGGATGAATGCGCCAGACTTTGCCGCTCGGATCGTGCAGGCCCGTGGTGCCCTGGTCCGTGAACAGGATCGAGCCATCGGGATGCAGTGTCAGGTCGTTGGGGCCTTTGAAGCCTTCTGTCAGCAGCGTGCGCAGATGCGGCGTGACTTTGCCGGTCGAAGGATCGATCCGCATGATGCCGTTGCGGTAGTCGGCGACAATCAGATTGCCGTCGGGCAGAAACTTCATCCCGTTCGGCCAGCCGTCATATTGGGTGATCAGCTCCCATTCGGTGCCGACGATCCGGAAGATGCGGCCGTAGGGGATGTCGACGATATAAAGCCGGCCTTGGGCGTCGACGCAGGGGCCCTCGAAGGCCGCATCGACGGCGTGGCCGCCGCGGTTTATATCGCTCCACTCATTGGCGACCGGCTTGCGAAAACGCTCGGGCAGCGTGGTGACGATCCGGGTCGGCAGATGCGGCGGCGGCGCAAACCACATGGCTGAACGTCCTGTTGAACTCAATCCACCGGCGGCGGCGGATTGCCGATTTCAGCGAGGCGGCCGTCGTCGGCCATGATCTTTACAAAGATCACGAGGGACTTCATCAGCGTCGGCATGCCGAAATGCGCCGAACTCTGAAACAGGACTTCGAGAATTTCGCGCGGTTTGGCGCCGGCGCGGAGCGCGCCGCGCATATGCGAGCGGATCTGGATGCCTTCGGCGACAGCGAAACAGTTGCCGATAATGCAGAGAATGCGGGTGCGGTCGTCGAGGATGCCGCGGCCGTAGATGCCGCGATAGGTGAAGTCGATCCAAAGATCGGCAAATTCCGCGTCGAGGCTGTGCAGATAAGACAGCATATTGAGATGATGCTTGGGCCGTAACCGCAGTCCGGTGCTGACGCCGCGCCAGTCATGCTCGGTCATCATCTTGTCGCGGCGGGGGTCGCTGGCGTCGTCGGGATGCCAGTGTTTGCGCTCATCGTCCATTGTGCGCCTGGCGTCGTTTTCGACGAGTGGCGGATGCTCGGCGCGGAGCTTGTCGAGAACGCCAGCCTCGCGGGCAGCGGGTTCGAAAACTTTGAGCGCGGCATCGATTACCGAATTGCCGCCGTAGACGACGGACTGGAGGATGACTTCGAGCGTCTCGCGCGGCTCGACGCCGGCCTTCCAGGCGGCGCGAAGCGCCTCGTCGAGGGCGTCGGCGTTGCGCGTCATCGTGAACTGGCCGATCAGCACAAGAAAGCGCGTGCGTTCATCCAAAACCCTGCGGCGGGCAAGGCCTTTGACGGCGTAATCGAGCCAAAGCTGCGTGAAGTGCGGATCGATGCCATCGCGCAAGGTGAGGCGGTCGTCGAAGGCATCGGCTTGAAGGCGCCGGCCGGTTTCAACGGTCGCCGCGTCGTACTTGGACGGCATGCTTCCTCACTCCGTTTTTTGAATCGAGGACGTCGCGCCTCGTTGCTTTGAATCGCTCATATCATGCCAAAATCGTTTTGACCAACTTGACCGCAAATCAGATCTGAAGAATATTATGCAAACATACTGTCCACAATGAGGACAAATCTCCGTGGCGCCCACGACACCCATCAAGACCGACCCCGCCGACGATCCGGATCGTTCCGCCGTCAAAAGCCTGCGGAAAGCGCTGACGGTTCTCAACGTCATCGCCGGCGCCGAACGGCCGCTGACGGTCGCCGAGGTGGCGATCAACGCCGGAATCGCGCGGCCGACGGCCTATCGTTTTGTCCAGACGCTGGTGGCGGCCGGGTACATTTCGCAGGACGCGATCGACGGCCGGCTGTCGGTAGGCTTTGCCGTGCTGCCGCTGGCCTCGAGTCTGCTTGACCGCAACCGGATGCGGATCGAAGCGCTGCCTCACCTGCACAGTTTGGCGCGCGAGACCGGGGAGCGCGCCAACCTCGGCATCCTGTACCGCGATCGTGTGCTCTATATCGCCGGCGTCGAGAAGCCCGCTTTGCCGACGATCTATTCGCGGTTCGGCAAGAGCGCGCCAGCGCATTGTTCGTCACTCGGCAAGGCGATCCTGGCCTATCTGCCGGAGTCCGATGTTCGTGCGCTGCTGACGCGCGCGCCGCTGACGTTCCATACGCCGACGACCATTACCAGCCGCGCCGCTTTCACCAAGGAAATCGCCGAAACCCGCGCGCGCGGCTACGCGATCGATCGTGCCGAGCACGCACTGAGCTCGAACTGCCTGGCCGCGCCGATTTTCGACGCGAGCAACAGGCCTATCGGCGCCATCGGCGTCAGCGGCCGCGAACTCGAACCGCTGATCAAGCACCAGGAATTGGTGCGCCACACGGCGGAAATCATTTCCCACCACCTGTTTTAATCGAAGAAACGCACAGAAAGTAGAGACCGGAAACGCCATGGAAAAGCTGATCATTACCGTTGCCTGCGACTCGCGCACGTCTTACCCGATCAATCAATACTGCCCGCCGCAGGAAGACATCGCGGGCGTCGCGCAGCAATATCTCGACAGCGTCAAGGCCGGCGCCGCGATCACGCATATTCACGGCATTCGTACCTTGGAAGAGACCATGCAGGCCGATGGCCGCCAGGTCTCGCGCATGGATCAGGACGGCTGGAAGCGTCTCAACGACGCCATTCTGTCCAAGAGCGAACCGGTCATGCAGTTCGGTGTCGCCAGCGCCCGCATCGCCGAGAAGGTCAAGCTGATGGAGCTCGGCCCCGACATGATGGCCGTCGCGTTCAACGCGCACGACGAATATTTCAATCCCGATCCGCAATTCCCGCCGAAGCGCATGATGGCGATCCATCCCGTGGAAGAGTTGATCGACTACGCCAAGGCAGCCGAGAAGCACAAAGTGAAGCTCGAGGTCGAATGCTTCCACACCGGCGGCTTCTGGAATCTCGAATTCGTCCGCAAGCAGGGCCACCTCGAGCACGCTTATTGCACGCTGTTCCTCGGCTGGCCGGGCGGCACCTGGACGCCCGCGACCGAGAAGGCGCTGATCTATATGGTCGATCATTTGCCGAAGAACGTCGTCTGGAACGTCAGCGTGATGAACCCGCAAAAACAGTGGGATCTGTTGGCGCTGGCGGTGTCGCTCGGCGGCCACGTCCGCGTCGGTTACGAGGACAACCCGTACATTGCGCCAGGTGAGCTCGCCAAGAACAATGCGGTGCTGGTCGAACGCATGGTCAAGATCGCCCAGGGCCTGGGCCGTGACGTTGCGACGCCGAAAGAGGCGCGCAAAATTCTCGGTCTCTACAAGCAATAAATTGCACTCGTCACGCCGGTAACGGCCAAGGCGAGGCAAAGGTTGGCGTCCTTCGGGACGCCAGCCGTCACACAGGGAGGATGCGATGCTCACGAAGAGTGTGTTTTCGCGACCCGCACTGCGCAAAAAGTTTTGTGCGGTGCTTGGTGTTGCCGTGGCGGGATTGGCCGCGCTGGCGCCGACCTCCGCCACAGCCGCAGGATTTCCGGACCGTCCGATCCGCATCATCGTGCCGTTTGCGCCGGGTGGTGCAAGTGACTTGATTGCGCGCGTCATCAGCGGTCCGCTGCAGCAGGAACTCGGCCAGCCCGTCATCGTCGAAAACCACGCCGGGGCGAACGGCAATATCGGTATCGGTTATGTCGCGAAGGCGGACCCGGACGGCTACACGCTGCTGGTGGCGTCGAGCGTTATCTTCGTCAACCTGCCGCTGCAGCGGCCGGGCAGTCTCGATCCAAGCAAAGACTTAACCCCGATTGCCGATCTCGGCGGGTCTCCCGATGCGCTCCTTGTGCGGACTGAAAGCGAGATCAGGGATTTTGCCGATCTGCTCAAGCGGGCGAAGGCTAATCCCGGTCACATCACCTTGTCGAGCCCTGGCATCGGCAGCATCTCGCAACTCGGCGTCGAACTCTTGGACGTGCGCACGGGCATCAAGCTCACCCACGTGCCTTACACTGGCGCGGGACCCGCCGTGCAGGCCGGGCTGAGCGGCACCACCGAACTGGCCGGCGTCAATATTTCGGCGGCCATGCCGCTGATCAAGGCCGGCAAGATGCGCGCGTTGGTCCAGACCGGCGACAAACGCTGGTTCGAGCTGCCGGACGTGCCGACCTTGGCGGAAGCCGGCATTCGCGATGCCGAATCCGAGACGCTACAGATATTGTTGGCACCGCCGAAGACGCCGCCTGCGGTCCGAGACAAACTGAGCGAGGCCGTCGTAAAAGTGTTGAGGAGCGCGCAAATTCGCGAGCAGTTGCTGAAGACCGGCTTCGGCGTGTCTGGCACCGGCTCGGCCGAGCTCAAGAAACTTATCGATGTTGAGATGGCAAAATGGCGTGAGGTCATCAGCCAGGCAAATTTGAAAGTGAATTGAAGCGCGTGACCGGCTTTGACACGATTATCATTGGTGCCGGTTCGGCCGGTTGCGTGCTCGCCAACCGGCTGTCTGCGCAATCGGGGCGGGCGGTGCTGCTGATCGAGGCGGGCCAAGACATGCCCCCCGGTCATGAAGCAGCCGACGTGCTCGATACCTATGCCTCGTCCTATTACAACAAGGCCTACAAGTGGCCGGGGCTGAAGGCGCATTGGCGGCTGCGCGACAACTCGCCGGAGGTCACCTACGACCAGGGCCGCATCATGGGCGGCGGTTCGTCCGTGATGGGCATGATCGCCTTGCGCGGTACGCCCGCCGACTATGACGGTTGGGAACAACTCGGCGCCGCCGGCTGGGCCTGGAACGACGTTCTGCCGTATTTCCGCAAGCTGGAAACCGATACGAACTTTCACGATGATCTGCACGGTGACGGCGGCCCGATCTCGATCCGCCGTACACCGGAAGCGCAATGGCCGCCGCTGTCGCGCGCCGTCGAACACTATGCACAAGAACGGCAAGTCCCGAACATCGCCGACATGAACGGCGATTTCCGCGACGGTCACGGGTCGCTGCCGATGGCCAGCACCCCGGCGCGCCGAAATGCGACCTCGATGGCCTATCTCGACGCCCCGGTGCGCGCCCGCAAAAACCTTACAATCATGACCGGCGCGACCTTTAGCCGTTTTCTGTTCGAAGGCCGCAACGTCGTCGGCGTCGCGGTGCAGGTCGACGGCGCCACGCGCGAATTCAAGGCGCGGGAAGTTATCGTTTCAGGTGGCGCCGTTTTCTCGCCGACTATGTTGCTGCGGGCCGGTATCGGGCCGGCCGACGAACTGCGGTCGCTGGGCATCGACGTCCGGGCCGACTTGCGCGGGGTCGGGCGCAATCTGCAGAACCACCCGCTGCTGTTTCTTGCTGCGCATCTGCGCCGCGGCGCGCGCCAGCCGGCCAGCCTGCGGCCGCACCCGATGACCTGCCTGCGCTATTCGTCCGGCCTGCCGGGAACGCCGGCGAGTGACATGTATGTCGCCGCACACAGCAAATCGTCGTGGAGCGCGTTGGGCGCCCAACTCGCCAACTTCAACGCCACGATCTTCAAGCCGGCCTCGCGCGGGCGTGTCACGCTGCGATCTGCTACGGCGACCCAACCGCGCATCGAGTTCAATTTCGTCGGCGAGAAGATCGATCTGCTGCGGCTGATGGACGGCTTCCGCCGCATCGTCGATCTGGCCTATAGCGATCCGGTGCGAGCGCTCTGCACAACGGTGTTTCCGGTTCGCTTCACCGACCGTATCCGCCAGCTCAACGCGCTGACGCCCGCCAACGCCCTCAAAGCCAAACTCATCGCCGGGACGCTCGATGCCGCGCCGTTCCTCGTCGATGCCGTGTTCGGGCGCCTGACCGGGCAACGCGTCGATCTTGCCGCACTCGCCAACGATGACGCCGCGCTGGCCGACTACGTGCGCGAGAATGTCGCCGGCACGTTCCATGTCTCCGGCACCTGCCGCATGGGACGAGATGACGATCCCGACGCCGTTGTCGATACCGCCGGCCGCGTGCGTGGCATTGGCGGATTGCGGGTGGTGGACGCTTCGATCATGCCGGCAATCCCGCGCGGCAACACCAACATTCCGACGATCATGCTGGCGGAAAAAATCGCCGCCGGTATCTGCGCCGAAGGCGTTCATTAAGGCATACCATGACCGCCGTTCGCACCATCGATTCTCACACGCATATCCTCACCGAAGAGGCGATGCGGTTGCTCGGCAAAGAGTCGCCGAAGGTGGCGCCCGTCCTGAAGGACGTCACCGAGAGCGGCGGCATTCTGGAAATCGACGGCAAGGTCGTGCAGCAGCCGCATCCGCGCGAGATATGGGACGTCGGTCTGCGGCTGCGCGACATGGATGCCAATGCGGTCGACGTGCAGGTTCTGTCGCCGACCGTGTTCACATTCTTTTACGGGCACGAGCCGAATTTGGCGCTGGCCTGTTCGATCGTGCAGAACGAAGATATTGCCGCCGTTATCCGCCGAAGTCCTGATCGCTTCCTCGGTCTTGGCACCGTTCCCCTGCAGGCGCCGCAGATGGCGGCCGATGAACTTCGCCGCTCGATGACCAAGCTCGGCCTGCGCGGCGCCATGATCGGCAGCAACGTCAACGGCCGCAATCTCGACGACCCGGCGTTGGAGCCGTTTTGGGCGACGGCCGAAGAACTGGACGCTTTCATCTTCATTCATCCGCATGCAGGCGTCGGCACCGAGCGGCTTGGTTCGTACTACCTGAAAAATCTCGTCGGCCTGCCGCTGGAGACGACAATCGCGGCGACGTCTCTCGTCTTCGGCGGCGTGCTCGAGCGCTATCCCGGATTGAAGGTTTGCCTGTCCCATGGCGGCGGTTTCGTGCCCTACCAGGCCGGCCGTTTCGAGCACGGCTGGGAGGTGCGTGACGAGGCCAAGGTAAACCTCAAAAGCCCGCCTACGGAGTCGATCAGCCGTCTGTTCTATGACACCATCCTGCATTCCAAGACTAATCTTGAATTTCTCATTAGCGCGGTCGGGCCGGAGCATGTGTTGCTCGGCAGCGACTATCCCTTCGACATGGGCAACCTTGATTGCGTCGCGCGGGTGCGCGCGCTGTCGATTCCAGTGGCATCGCGCGACCTTATCCTCGGCGGCTACGCGCGAACGCTGCTGAGCGAGCCGATAGGCAGGCGGCATGGTTGAGCGGCTCCTCAGCGGGACGGATCTGCCGCTCTCAGCCGTCGGACTGGGCTGCAATAATTTCGGTGTGCGTCTCGACCAGACGGCGACCAATGCGGTCGTCAACGCGGCGATCGATGCCGGCATTACTTTGTTCGACACCGCCGACGTCTACGGCAAGCGCGGCGGCTCGGAGGTCATGCTGGGCGCGGCTCTCGGCGCACGCCGCAAGGACATCGTGCTGGTCAGCAAGTTCGGCGTGGCGATGGACGACGAAGGGCGGCTGAAAGGCGGCTCTTACGCCTATGTCATGAGCGCCGTCGAGGCGAGCCTGAAGCGGCTCAAGACCGAGTGGATCGACCTCTATTATTATCACAGACCCGACGCGCAGACACCAGTCGAGGAAACCTTGCGCGCGCTCGATCGCCTGGTTCGACAAGGCAAGGTGAGGCACATCGGCTGTTCCAACATGTCGGCGGCGCAAGTGACGCAAGCGCAGCAGGTGTCGCGGGCACAGGGACTGGCTCGGTTCGTTTGCTGCCAAGATCAATACAGCCTTTTGGCGCGGCAGATCGAAGCCGAGCTTATTCCGGCGATCGAGGCGCAGCATCTGACGTTGTTGCCGTATTTTCCGCTGGCCAGCGGGATGCTGACCGGAAAATATCAATTCGGCACGCCGATCCCCGCGGGCTCGCGGCTGTCCCACAAGCGATATTCCGATCGCTTTCTCAGCGACGAGAACTTCCACATCGTCGAAAGGCTGAAGGCGTTTTGCACAGCACGCGGCCGTTCGCTGCTCGAATTGGCCTTCGGCTGGCTGTTGTCGAAGCCGGTGGTCGGCTCTGTGATCGCGGGCGCCAGTTCGCCGGAGCAGGTACGACAAAACTCGGCGGCGACCGGCTGGCGGCTCGATGCCGCCGACATGGCCGAAGTGAACCGTCTTTCAACGAGGGAATTCACGCACTGAAGGATCGTCAATTCGTTCGCTCAAAAACAACAAAGTCAGGGAGGAATGTCATGTTCGCAAGGTTGTTCCACGGCTGCCGTCTGGCTACGGCGCTTGCCGCCGGTCTCACACTGGCCGCCATTTCCGTCGATCACGCGCGCGCCGAGTATCCGGACCGTCCGATCTCCCTGATTGTCTGCTTCCCCGCGGGCGGCGGCACCGACGTTGCCGTGCGCATGATCAACGTTCAGCTCGGCGAAGCCCTCGGCAAGCCGGTGATCATCGAGAATCGCGGCGGCGCCGGCGGCTCGCTCGCCTCGTCCTTCGTCGCGCGCGCCACGCCGGACGGCTACACGCTGCTGGCGTGCTCGAGCGCCTTCGTCGTCAACCCGAGCCTCTATGCCCACGTCAACTACGACCCCATCAAAGACTTCATCCCGTTGATGGCGATCGGCGCGTCGGCGAACGTCTTCGTCGTGCCGGAGCAGTCCAAGATCAAAACCATGAAGGATTTCATCGCCGAAGCGAAAGCCAATCCGGGCAGGCTGAACTGGACCAGCCCGGGGGCGGGGACGACGCCACAGCTCGCGGGTGAGATCCTGCGCGTGAAGACCGGCATCGACATGGTGCACATCCCCTTTGCCGGCGCCGGCCCGGCAATGACCGCGGTGCTTGGCGGTCAGGTCGATATGTACACCGCAAATTACGGCTCGATCACCGGTCTCATCTCCAGCGGCAAAGTGCGGGTGCTGGCGGTCGGCGCACCGAAGCGGCTCGCGGACCTGCCCGATGTGCCGACGCTCGAAGAACTCGGCATCAAGGATTCGAGTACCGATAATTTCCAGGGCATTTTCGCGCCGGCCGGCACGCCGCAGCCGATCATCGACAAGCTGGCCAAGACCCTCGACGAAATTCTCGCGCGTCCGGACATCAAGGAAAAATACGTCAAGCTGGGGTTGCCGGTCGTGGCCGAGGGCCCCGCTGCCTTCCGTGCCCGCGTCGCCCACGAAGTACCGATGTACAGAGAGATCATCGAGAAGGCGGGCCTGAAAATAAACTAGATCCGTTTGACGGACGGAGTTCCTCAGAGCCGGCACCTGATCCACATGGTGGGTAGCGGCGCTCCCGACGATAAAGTAAGAAGACGCCGGGGGCGCGTGACCCTTCGTTTTCCCCCCGATAAGAAAAGTCATACGGGAGGATTCCATGAACTTCAGGTTGTTTGCCGCGATTTCACTCGCGGCATCATTGCTCATGCAGGCGCCAAGCCGCGCCGACGAGACCAACGAAATTCGGATCATCTGCTCGATCGGCCTGCAGTTCCTCCCAACTTATGTCGCGGTCGACAAGCAGTTGATCGAAAAGCACGCGAAACGCCTCGGGATCGAAAATCCGAAGGTTGTTTTCAATCTGGTCACGAACGGCGCCGCGATCAACGACGCACTGATCTCGAACAATTCAGATATCGGACAGGTCCCGGGGCCTGCGCTCGTCCTGCTCTGGAGTCGAACGCGCGGCGCGCAGGCCATCAGGGGAATCGTCGCGGGGTCGGAAATCCCGCCGGTCCTGGTCACGATCGATCCTCGGATAAAGTCGATCGAGGACTATGGCGAAAAAGACCGCATCGCGATGCCGACGGTGAAGATCTCCAGCTACGCCATCATGATGCAAATGGCCGCGGAGCAGAAATATGGCTTTGAGCAGCGGGCCAAGTTCGACCCGATGAGCGTGCCGCTGAATTTCGCGGAGATCATGTCGTCGCTCACGTCGGGCGGTACGGAAGTGAAGTCAGCGATCGTTGTTCCGCCCTTTACGCAATATCTCCTCGAAACCGGCAAGGTCCGGCAGGTGTTGAGCCTGGACGATGTCCTGGGCGGCCACGGCACGTTGAACGTCTTTGCAACGACCGAGAAATTCCACTCGCAGAATCCGAAGGCCTACGCGGCGGTCAAAGCGGCGTTGATCGAAGCCATGGATTTCATCAAAGACAATTCCCGGGAAGCAGCCGAGATTTACATCAAGCGCGAGCCGAATAAAAAAGGCCTCGACTGGGTCGAAAATCTGATCAAGGACAAGACGGCGGTGAACTTCACGGCCGAGCCGCATCGCTTCGAAAAACTGGCGACGTTTTTGCACAAAAGCGGCGTCGTCAATGCCCAGCCCGCGTCATGGAAGGATCTGTTCTTCGATCAGGGCGAGGGATTGAACGGCAACTGACCTCCAGCGGCGGACGGTTTCGTGGCGGACAGGCTGGATCAGGTTCTCAAAGCGGGCGTGTTGCGTGTCGGCACGACGATGGACACGCCCGTCTTCAGCATGCGTGACGAGTCGGGACAGCTTAAAGGTCTCGACATCGACCTGCTTGAGACGCTGGCCGCCGCGCTGGACGTCAGGATCGACTATGTGAAGATGACGTTCGGCACGATGTTGCCGGATCTTCTCGCCGATAAATTCGATATGGCGATGTCGGGCATGGGCCGTACCTTCGACCGCGCCCGCGTCGCCACGTTCTCGAAACCGTACATGCGGTACGGCAAACTGATGATGATCCGGAGCGCCGACGCCGGGAAATACAAAACGCTCGCCGATCTCGACAGACCGGGGATCAAGATTGCTTTCAATCGCGGCGGCCTCAACGACCGGTTTGCCAATACCGAATTCAAGTACGTGACGCCGGCGGGTTATCCGAGCAACAAGTTGGCGACGGCCGATTTGCTGGACGGCAAAGTCGACGCACAGGTGCAGGATTCGACGGCCGCGGTTTATATGGCGCGCAACAACCCGGCGTTGGCCGCAATGTCGCCCGACCGTGTGTTTCATCCGGTCTTCGTCGCCGCGCTCCTTCGGCACGAGGACCAGACGTTGCAAAACTTCGTCAATATCTGGATCGATCAGATCGAGATGGACGGCACGCTGGCACGAATTCGGCAAGCCTGGCTCGGCTAGCCGTTCGTTCCGTCACTCGTGAAAAAGCGGCGAACGCGCCGACAGGCCGCCATCGATGGTCAGAAACGTGCCCGACGTAAAGCCGGCGCGATCGGAAGCCAGAAACGCGACTGCGTCGCCGATGTGCTGCGGGTCCGCGAACGGCTTGTTTCCCAGAAGTTCGGCATAGCGGTTTGCGTCACCGAGTTCGGCCTTGGCGCGCTCCTTGAATCGCTTCATCTGCCGCTCGGTGCGGGTGGGTCCGGGATGGATGCCGAGCACGCGCACGCCCTTTTCCAGGCTGTGCGAACCAAGCGCCTTGGTAAAAGCGATAAGTGCGGCATTACCGGCAGCACCGGCAATACCGTCGAATGGCGGCCGCTCGCCGGCAATGCCGACGATATTGAGGATGACGCCGTGGCCGCGGTCCCGCATCGCGACGTAGAGCGGGCGGGCCAAATTGAGATAGCCGAACAGTTTCAAGTTCCAGCCTTCGCGCAATTTGGCGTCGTTGACCGTCTCGAAGTGGCCCTTCGGAATGGCGCCCGCGTTGTTCACGAGAATATCGACGTCGTGACAGTTTTTCGCCAATTCTTCCGCGGCGAGGGGATCGGACAAATCATGCGCGTGCCCGGTGACCTTGACGCCGTATTGATCGGCCAGTTTTTTTGCCGCCTCATCGATCGTCGCTTTTGTCGTCGCGGCAATGTGGAGGTTGCAGCCCTCTGCGGCCAACGAATTGGCGATCGCATAGCCGATGCCGCGCGATCCCCCGGTGACCAGCGCCAGACGTCCCTTCAGTCCAAGATCCATTTCAATTCCTCTTTGAGTCGCGCGCTTTGTTGCCGGTTAGCCTGAAACCTCGCCGCCGTGGCGGCCACCGTCGACCGGGATCGCGGTTCCATTGACGTCCCGGCTGTGCGGTCCGCACAGGAACAGCAGCACCCCGGCAACATTGTCGAGCGCATTGAAACGCCCCCGAGGCTCGCGGCTGCCAAGATATTCGGCCTCCGCCGCTTCTTCGGAAACATTCTTTTCTTTCATGATTTTCCGGATGCCGGCGTTGCTATGTGGCGTTCGCAGCGAGCCAGGGCATATGGCGTTGCAGGTGATGTTGTCTTTCAGCAATTCTTGACCGACAGCCCGGGTCATGCCGATCAGGGCGTGTTTGGCCGTGACGTAGTCGATGCGGTTGGCGACCGCCAGATAGGAGCGAATGGACCCGATATTGACGATGCGGCCCCAGCCGGCTTTGCGCATGTGTGGGAGGCAATGTTTGATCAGGTGAAAGGGCGCAGAGACGTTGACGGCAAGCGCCAGATCCCACTCGTTGTCAGGGAAGCGATCGACCGGCGAGCGGTGACGATACACCGCGTTGTTGACGAGAATATCGGCCGAACCATGCCGAGCGACCGTATCCTCGACCAGCGCGCTGATCTCGCTTGGACGCGACAGGTCGCAGGCGTTGTAGGCGACCTTGACGCCGAATTTGTCGGCCAGCGACTTACGTTGTCTTTCAATCTCCGCGGCATCGCCAAGGCCACTCAACATGATGTTGCAGCCGGCCTCCGCCAGTTTGCTGGCCATCGCATAGCCGAGACCTTGAACCGAGCCGGTCACGATGGCTGTCTTGCCTTGCAGCACTGAGGTCTCTCCTCCGAAGATCTGATGTTGGCGCGTTTTGGACGATACCAGCGGCAGAACAGGGTCTGGTGGCGTAGCTACCTGTTTTCATTGTGTTTTTAGATAGCTGCGGGCTTTCCTCCACCTGCGTCGACCTGTCAAATCGCGCCATCCAGAGATGCGCCCGAGATTGCAAAAAGTGCTTAGCTAATTCCCTCTTGGATCGAAAGGGGATCGAGATTGGAATTCCGTCAAATCCGGTACGCATTGTCCGTCGCCAAGGAGCGTAGCTTCACGAAAGCGGCGCAGCGGCTGAACATCTCGCAATCGGCCGTCAGCGAACAGGTGAAGATGCTGGAAGAGGAGGCGGGATTCTCGATTTTCCGGCGCACCCCGCGCGGCATCGACCTCACCGAACGCGGCCGCACGTTCCTCTACGAAGCCGAACGCATCGCCAGCGACGTGCTGAGCCTGACGGATACCGCGCGCCGGTTGCGCGGCGCGGTCCTGGATACTTTCTCGATCGGCTTGGGGTCGGGCATGGCCCAGATCTTCATGCCGCGGCTGTTCAGTAATCTCGAAGAACTGCTGCCGAGTGCGCGGCTGGAAATTTTCACCGCACCAACCAAGCACATCTTCGACGATTTACACGAAGAGCGGCTCGATGCGGGTATCACCATCGAGTCGGAGCCAGATCGCGTGCCGGCCGGGCTGGTGTTCGAACGATTGACCTCAATCGAGATGGCCTTGATCGCGCATCCAAAGCATCCGCTGGCGAAAGCCAAGCAGCCGATCGACGTCGGCCGGCTGGTCGCGGAGCCGATCGTGATGAGCGAATTGTCGGTCGGTTACGGGCAGGTGGTGATGTCGTTGTTCACGGATATCGGGACCCGCCCGAATATTCTGGCGATCGCCGATAATATCGAGACCATGAAGGCGATCGTGCAATCCGGCAAAGGCATCGCCATCGTGCCGCGGCCGTGCGCGGACAACGAGGTGGCGCTGGGTGTGTTGAAGATGATGTCGATTGCACCGTCGCGTCACGTCTCGCTGTCGTTGTTCCGGCGGCGCCAGGCGCAGTCGCGGCGCAAGGAGGGCTTTCTGACCTCCTTGCGCGACGCGCTGCAGGATACGCCAGCCAAATGAAATTGCGCTATCGGCAACTCCGATAGCTCCATCGACAATCGTTTTTTGACTTGGCCGCGGTACGCTGCCGATACTCCCCGCATGGCGTCTCCTGGGAAGACTTCGCTTCGCATTGGCATCGATACCGGCGGCACCTTCACCGACATCGTTTCCGTCGACGCCGCGACCGGCGCAATGCGCGTCACCAAGGTTGCTTCGACGCCGTCCAATCCCGCCATCGGCCTGGTGCGTGGCGTCAACGCTGTGCTGGCCGCGGGCGGCGCGGAAGCCGGCGACGTCGTCGGACTGGCGCACGGCACCACGGTCGCGACCAACGCATTGCTGCAAGGTGAAATCCGGTCGCTCGGTCTGATCGTCACCGAAGGCTTCCGCCACATCCTTGAAATCGCGCGCCAGTCGGTCCCGGAAGGCTATGGCAATTCGTATTTCTGGGTAAAGCCGGACCGCTTGGTACCGCTGCAATATGTGCGGGAAGCCGGCGGCCGCGTGACGTTCCGTGGCGAGGAACTGCGGCCGCTCGACGAGGCCAGCGTGCGCGAAGCGGCGCGGTTCTTCCGCCGTCAGAACGTGCAGGCCATCGGCATTTGCCTGATGCACTCTTATGCGAATGACGCGCATGAGCGCCGCGTCGCCGAAATCGTGTTGGAGGAATATCCGGGAGCGACACTGTCGCTGTCGTGCGTCGTATTGCCCGAATACCGCGAATACGAACGCGCCGTGACGACGCTGGTCGATGCATTCGTCAAGCCGCACATGGACCGCTATCTCAAGCGCATCAACGACGAACTGGGTCCGGCCCTGCGCGACAAGCCATTTCTGATCATGCAGTCGAGCGGTGGCGTCGCCAGCGCGTCGCAGGTCGTCAAAAAGCCGATTATGACGGCCTTGTCCGGGCCGGCGCCGGCCGCGCCGAACAGCAGCGCCGCGATGATGCAACGGATCGGCGACCAGCGTGCGAAGATCACCAGCGCGACGGCCATCAAGCCCTGGCCGGACGACAGGCCCTGGTTCCACGAACCGGGATAGAACAACGACAGAAATGCGCCGCCGACGCCGGCGAGAAATCCGCCGAACGTGGTCGATAGGAAACGGACCAGATCGACGGATACGCCCATCGCTGTCGCCGATGGCGCGCTGTCTCCAGCCATGCGCACGATAAGTCCCCATTTGGTGTTGGCAAAAGCCCAGGCCATCACGATCGCGACTGCGATGCCGACCAGCAGCAAGGGATTGATCTGCAGCGCGGTGGCGATTTGCTGGTTGCCGGTCCAGGCGCCGAGCGAAAACGATTCCAGGCGCGGCGCCGACGGCTGGATGTAGGCCTTGCCGAAAAAGAAAGCGATGCCAGTACCGAACAACATCATGGCGATGCCAACGGCGATATCGTTCACCTTCGGCAATTTGCAGATGTAGCCGTGCATGGCCCCCAAAACCGCGCCGGAAAGTCCCGCCGCGAAAACACCCAGCCACGGATAGCCGGAATGATACGAGACGGCGTAAGCCGTCATCGCGCCGAGCACCAAAGTGCCTTCGAGCCCCAGATTGACGCGGCCGGACTTCTCGGTGAGGCACTCGCCGAGTGCCACAAACATGAAAGGCGTCGAGACACGCAGGGCGCCGCCAATGATCGCGAAAAACACGATCACAAAAGCATTGTCGCTCATGTGCGGTCGCCCGTGGTTGGCGGCTGGAATATCTTGAAGCGGCCGTACAGCGTCTCGGATGTCAGAAGCACGACGAAAGTCAGCCCCTGCAGGACGAGCACTGTGGCATCCGGAAGGTCCATGCGCCGTTGTATCAAGCCACCTGATGCGACGATGCCGCCGAACATGATCGCGACCGGGATGATCGCAATCGGATTGTGCCGCGCCAGGAACGCCACAAGGATGCCAGTGAAGCCGTACCCCGCGACGAGCGAAGCATTGGCGCGGCCCTGGATAGCCGCGACCTCGAAGAAACCGGCCAAGCCGGCACAGGCGCCGGCAATCATGCAACAAATGACGATAAGCTTGCCGACCGGCAGGCCCTGCGCCAGCGCGGCGCGGGCATTGCCGCCGGCGACGCGGACGGCAAAGCCAAACGTCGTGCGCGCCAGCAGGATTTGCAACAGGATGGCGAGGATAATGCCGACCGCCAGCCCCCAGTGCACATCGGTCCCAGGCATCTTGCCGAGCATGTAGTCGTCACCGAGCGGCATGGTGGACGGCTTGTTGGGGTTGGTCAGGTCGCGTAGCGCGCCTTCGACGAAAAAATTCATGATGGCGATGCCGATATAGGTCATCAGCAGCGATGAGATCGTTTCATTGACGCCGCGCGCGTGGCGCAGATAGCCGACGATGCCGATCCAGATGCCACCGACCAGCGCGGCCGCAATGGCCATGATGAGCCACGTCAGCAGCGGAGGCCAATGACCGACGACCATTGGGATTGCGAGCGCCGCGGCGGCAAAGCCGCCCATGACCAGCGCGCCTTCACCGCCGATGATGACGAGACCGATGCGCGCCGGCACAGCAACGGCCAGCGCCGTCAGGATCAACGGCGCCGAACGTTGCAACGTGTTTTGCAGTGAAAACGCGGTGCCAAATCCGCCACGTATCACGAGTTGGAAAAAGTCCGCCGGCGATTTACCAAGCGCAAGCAAAAAGAATGAGAACAATACGGCCGATACCGCCAAAGCGAACAGCGGAATGGCAATATATTCGGCACTGCGCCGGACGCGTATGGACAAATCGTTCATACGCGTCCCGGCGAGTGGCGTGCCCAATTGATTGGCAATTTCGGCCATCGATGACCCTAACGCTTAGGTAATCGAACCGACGACGCCTTCAAGCAGGTAGTCCATCTTGTCGAGGTAGGGATCGAGGTTGTCATAGGTCTTGTCCATGACGACCTTGCCCTTGTTGTCTTTCAGACCAGCGGTGTAGATCGGCTTCTTGGCCTTGAGGCCGGCGATCGCGGCTTCGGCGGCTTTCTTGCCTTCCGGGGTGCAACCCGCGCCGAACGGACTGTTCGCCACCATGTCGGCTTCGTAGCCGCCACTGACCATGTTCGGCAGTGCTTTGCCGCCGGCGAGATCTTCAGCGTAGCTCTTGTAGATCGTGATCCACTTGTATTCCGCGCCGGTGATGAAGCCCTTCGGCGCCAGCGGGGCCTGCGATGCATTGTGGCCGCAGGTCTTGGCGCCGCGCTTCTCGGCGGTCTCGATGACGACCTTCGGGCCGTCGACATGGCAGGTGACGACGTCGCAGCCGGCATCGACGAGGGCGTTGGTGGCTTCGGCTTCGCGGACCGGCAGCGACCAGTCGCCAGTGAAGATCACCTGCACGGTGGCGTTGGGATTGGTCGATTTAGCGCCGAGCAGGAACGAGTTGATGTTGCTCAGCACCGACGCAATCGGCTTGGCGGCGACAAAGCCGAGCTTGTTCGACTTGGTGGACAGGCCCGCCGCAACGCCGTCGACGAAGTGCGCCTGGTTGAGGTAGCCGAAATAGCTGCCGAGGTTCTTCGGGTCCTTCGGGGTCCAGAGCGGCGCAGCGTGACGCAGTTGCACGGCTGGATACTTCTTGGCCATGTCGACCATGAAAGGGGCGTAGTAGCCAAACGAGGTGCCCAGCACGATTTTGGCGCCGTCGAGATTGATCATGGATTCCATGGTCTTGGCGCAAGCGTCGGTCTCCGGAACGTTCTCTTCCTCGACCACTTTGACGCCGGAAACGCCTTGCAGCGCCTTGGCCGCGACCGCATGCGCTTGATTCCATCCATAGTCGTCACGTGGACCGACGTACACGATGCCAATCGTCACATCGGCCGCTTGTGCCAGCCGAATGCCGGTCGTTCCAGCAATCGCTGCCGCGGCAGTCCCTTGCAGGAAATGCCGACGGTTCAAATTCAGAAAGCCACCCAAGCCATCCTCCTATTGTATACAATAGCCCGGGCTGTCCTGAGCAAGTGCCGTGCCACTCGCGGCCGAGCGGCTGGAGTCAGCGCTTAATCAACAAAATAAGGCGTTTGGTACCGGATACCGAGGTTTTGCAATTCCGGATGAGATCGATTCCGGTGACCCGCGGCAAAAGAAACCTTTTACGAACGAGAGAGTTGCAAAAAAAATCAGCAGATCATGCCACGAAGGTTGGCTTCTTTTCGTCTCAAATCACAATGTCCGGGCATGGAGCGGGACCGAGCGAGGTTCGTGACATGCCGCTTCCATCTTCGAATGCGTCGTGCCGGCCGTCGACCTCACGCGGAAACATCTGTCGCCGGTCGAGGTGCGCGAGGCTGACTGTCGGTCAAGGCAACCCGCCGCCTGAATAGGCGGGCAGCTACTGCGCTTGTTTCAACTCTGGATGAGCGGCTAACCGCGTCGCGTTGAGCCGATGGATCGCAAAGCAAATGGCCGCGCCGACGACGAAGGGCAGGGCCGACCATGGCCAAAAAAGCCATTGATAATCGAACCGATGCTGCCGATCAGAAATAGAATCTGCCAGCCATATTGATCGCCGGAAACTCACCGTTCTTGATCACCGCCTTTGCGTTTGTGACGCGCGGATTCTTCTTCGATAAAATCAATGTTCTGATCGTAAATAATGCGCTCCTGGCCTGACAGCGCGATAAATCGTTTGCCCCGCGCGCGTCCAACCAGCGTCAATCCCACCTGTCGTGCGAGATCGACGCCCCAGGCCGTAAAGCCGGAGCGAGAGACGAGGATCGGAATTCCCATCCGCACCGTCTTGATGATCATCTCGGAAGTCAGCCGACCCGTGGTGTAGAGAATCTTGTCGGCGGGATCGACGCCATGGCGATAAATCCACCCGGCGATCTTATCGACGGCGTTGTGACGGCCGACATCTTCAGTGTAGCAAACCGGATTGCCTTCCTTGCACAACACGCACCCGTGGATCGCACCGGCCTCCAAGTAAAGCGAAGGCATCGTGTTGATTTTGTGGGTCATCTGGTAGAGCCACGACGTACGCATTTCCGCCTTGGGCAGCGCAACGTTTTCAACGGCCTCCAAGAGGTCGCCGAACGCCGTTCCCTGCGCACAGCCCGACGTCTGCGTGCGCTTCTTCAGCTTGGCCTCGAAATTGGTGTGGTGCTCCGTTCGCACGACAACAACTTGTAAGTCGTCGTCGTATTCGACTTCGGTGACAACGTCGTCGTATTTCAACATGTTCTGGTTCAGGAGATAGCCGAGCGCCAGGTACTCCGGATAGTCGCCGATGGTCATCGCCGTGACGATCTCCTGGGCATTGAGGAAGATCGTCAACGCCCGCTCGACC
>CAITEM010000307.1 GCA_903891395.1 uncultured Hyphomicrobiales bacterium
CGCGCACGATTTCATCATGACGTTCCCGCGCGGCTACGACACGCCGGTCGGCGAGCACGGCCTGCAGTTGTCCGGCGGCCAGCGCCAGCGCGTGGCCATTGCGCGCGCGCTGATCAAGAACGCGCCCATCATCCTGCTCGACGAAGCGACCGCGGCGCTCGATTCCGAATCCGAATTGCAGGTGCGCGAGGCGATGGACCGCCTGTGCCAGGGCAAGACCACGTTGGCGATCGCGCACCGGCTGCACACGATCTCGCACGCCGACCGCATCTACGTGGTCGAGGACGGCTGCGCCGTCGAATCCGGGCGGCATGACGACCTGCTGCGCAAGGACGGCCGCTACGCCGCGTTCTACCGGTTGCAGCTCAAGCAGCAGGAATCCCGGCCGCCCGTTGCCGAGGCCGAAGAAATCGCGGCGTCGCGTTAGGCGCGCGCCCTTAATCCGGCCACCGATGGCTGCCCGGGCGGCAGCGCCCCATTCCCGTTCCAGCCTTGTTCGACACGCTCAAATGCGATACGCGATGCTCCTCGGAACCCACATTTCCCATCACAATATTAAAGGCAAACCATGAGCGCGGACTACGTCATTCCCGCCGCCCCGCAAGCGGTGATCGCGGTCGCCGGCACGTCGAAGACCTTTCCCGTACGCCGCATCTGGTGCGTCGGCCGCAACTACATCGAGCATATCCGCGAGATGGGCCAGGACGAACGTCTGCCGCCGTTCTATTTCGCCAAGCCCGCCGACGCGATCGTTCCGGATGGCGGCACCGCGCCCTATCCGTCCTTGACCAAGGACATGCACCACGAGGTCGAACTCGTCGTCGCGCTCAAGTCCGGCGGCCGCAACATCCCGGTCGCCAAGGCCAATGACTGCATCTACGGCTACGCGGTCGGCATCGACCTCACCCGCCGCGACCTGCAGATCGCCTCGCGCGACCTGAAGCGGCCGTGGGAAATCGGCAAGGCCTTCGACCACTCGGCGCCTTGCGGCCCGATCCGTCCGGCCTCCGAAACCGGCCACCCGAAGGGGGGCAAGATCACGCTCTCCTGCAACGGCAAGCTTCGTCAGGACGGCGATCTCAACCAGTTGATCTGGAACGTGCCGGAAATCATCTCCAACCTGTCGGAGATGGTCACCCTCGAACCGGGCGACATCATCATGACCGGCACGCCTGCGGGCGTCGCGGCTTGCGTCGCCGGCGACAAGCTGGAATGCGAAGTCGAGGGCGTCGGCAAGCTGACGGTCACGATTGGCCAGCCGCTAACCTAACCCGATACCGCTCCAAGACAGTCCCGAAATGACGGCCGGAAGATGGAACTTCCGGCCGTCGGCGCGATTAACCGATTGCTAAAATTCGACGCGCCATACTGGGGTCCTTGGGACCGAACGGGACTAAGCGACCATGGGCCAGGCTTTTCCGGCTAAGTCATTCGTCAACGGCCACATCGACGATGCAACCACGATGGCCGAAACCATCATGCAGTTTTCGCCCGCCAGCGACGCCGAGGCGTTGAAGTTGCTGCGGGCCAGTTTTCCCGATTGCCCTTTGAGCATGCGGGTCGCAGCGCTGGATTTCCTCATGCGGCACAAGACGCGCGGCCGCACCGGCTACATCCCCAGATAAGCCTGCCGGACCCGGTCATCGCGGAGTAAGGCCTCGCCTGAGCCGGAAAGCGTGATGCGTCCGTTCTCCAGAACGTAAGCATGGCTCGCGAGCTTCAGCGACACCGCCACGTTCTGCTCCACCAGTACGCAGGTCAGGCCCTCACGGTTTAAATCGCGCACGATCTGCAGCACGCTTTGCACGATGGTCGGCGCGAGACCGAGCGACGGTTCGTCGAACATGACCAAGTCAGGCGACCCCATCAGGCAGCGGCCAATGGCCAGCATCTGCTGCTCACCGCCCGACAGCGTGCCGGCGGCCTGTTGGCGCCGCTCGGTCAGCACCGGAAACATCGCGTAGACGCGCTCGAGGTTCTTGACGCGTTCGGCGCGCGCGCGGGGCAGCATCGCGCCCATGGCGTGATTCTCCGCGACCGTCAGCGTCGGAAACACCTGA
>CAITEM010000308.1 GCA_903891395.1 uncultured Hyphomicrobiales bacterium
GCCCCGCCACCACCTTCGGTCACCTCGATGCTACTGTCGTGCTCTCGCGCGACATCGCAGCGAAGGGCATTTATCCCGCGGTCGATCCGCTCGACTCGACCTCGCGCATGCTCTCCCCGCTTGTTGTCGGTGAAGAACACTACGCCGTCGCCCGTAACGTTCAGCAGGTGCTTCAGCGTTACAAGGCACTGCAGGACATCATCGCGATCCTCGGCATGGACGAACTGTCCGAAGAAGACAAACTGACGGTGGCCCGCGCCCGCAAGATCGAGCGCTTCCTGTCGCAGCCGTTCTTCGTCGCCGAAGTGTTCACCGGTTCGCCGGGCAAGCTCGTCGATCTCGCCGACACCATCAAGGGCTTCAAGGGCCTGGTCGAAGGCAAGTACGATCACCTGCCGGAAGCCGCCTTCTACATGGTCGGCAACATCGAAGAAGCCATCGAGAAGGGCAAGAAGCTCGCGGCGGAAGCGGCGTAACTTCGGACAAGTAAAACATCATGGCCACGTTTCACTTCGAATTGGTTTCGCCGGAAAAGCTGCTGTTCTCGGGTGACGTCGAACAAGTCGACGTCCCCGGAGCCGAGGGCGACTTCGGCGTGCTGGCGGGCCATGCACCGTTCGTGTCGACGATCCGGCCGGGTATCCTGACCGTGCACGGCGCAAACGGCGAGCAGAAGATCGTCGTGCTCGGCGGTTTTGCCGAAGTGTCCGCCGCCGGTCTGACCGTTCTGGCCGACGTGGCCGAGAACGTCGCCGACATCGACCGCACCATGATCGCGACGCGCATCGGCGAACTCGAGCAGACCATCGCCAAGACCGAGGCGGGCTCCGGGCTCGACAGGCTGATCACGCGGCTCGATCATTACAAGACCGTTGACCGGCATCTGACCGGGACGGCGATGCACTGACGTGGTTCACGTCAGCGCTTGATTTCGATCAGCAAAATCCAGGCGTTCCAAACCGTTACGCTCAGCGTGACCAGCACTCCCGCGGCGGTCCAGTAAAGCCCATTGCCGCCGCCGGCAATGGTCATCACGCCTCCGATGAAAATCGGTACGCTGGTGGCCGGCACGATCATAAAACGCCAAATCAGCCACTCCGGCTTCTGATCCTTGATCGTCAAGAACGATTTGACCTGCGCGAGCAGGGAGCCGATCACCATGAATGCGCCGCAGCCGACGAGTTGCGCGCCGAGGACAAGCGGCCTTTGCGCCGGGATCAGGCAGAGACTGCTCGTGATCATTGCGCCGACCAGCATCAGCAGCATTTCCGCCGCGCGTCCGGGCAGTTGCGCAACCGACAGAATGCGTTCGAGGTTGATAGAGATTGCGACGAACAGCAGGCCGGCTAGCGCCGCGGCCGCGCCGACTTCGGCGACGAAGAAATCCGACCAGTTCGCGTGTTCGATCATAAAGCTCCCCTTCGCCGTCAAGCGAACTTGGCGAATTCCTTCACCACCCGCTCGTAGAGTTGCTGCTTGAACGGCACCACGAGCGCCGGCAACTCCTTGATGCCGACCCAACGCCAGTCGAGGAACTCTGCTTTGTGTTTGCCGCCGCCCGGCTGCGTGACGTTGATCTCGCTTTCGGTGCCGGTGAAGCGCAGGGCGAACCACTTCTGCGTCTGGCCGCGATATTGGCCCTTCCAGGCGGCGCCGACGATGTCACGCGGAATGTCGTAGGTCAGCCAGTCCGCGACTTCGCCGAGCTTCTCGACCGACCGGATATTGGTCTCCTCGTACAGTTCGCGCAGCGCCGCCTTGTACGGGTCCTCATTGTCGTCGATGCCACCTTGCGGCATTTGCCACACATGCGTGTCATCGGTGTGCTCCGGGCCGTCGGTACGGCGGCCGACGAAGACGAGTCCGTCGCGGTTGAACACCGTGATGCCGGCGCAGGGGCGGTAGGGAAGGGCGTCGAATGTTGTCATGATGGCGAGAATGTAAGGGAAAAATCGCGAATGGCGAGGTGCGAAGTGAAGTTTCTTGGCGCGACTGAGTGCCGATCGGCCACTCGCTATTGGCTACTCACGATTCGCGTCAGGATGATTTCGGCTTGATCGCCACCATGGTCACCGGCACCAGCACGAAGCCGCGGCCCTCGACGGTCTTGGCCCATTCGGCGATGCGCGCGATGGTGCCGGGCTGCGCGACGGCCATGCCGACGGCGCTGCCGTTATCGCGCGCCATCATTTCGAGCCGCACCAGCGCGCGATCGATCTCGACCGCGCTCGGCGTCTCGTCGAGCACCAGGTCGGTCTTGGCGAATGGCAGGCTCTGGCTGCCGGCAATCTGGCCGGCGACGCTGCGCGCCGACGAGCCATCGTCGACGTAGATCAGCCCGCGTTTGGCGGTCTCACGCAGCACCGGTGCCAGCGCCTGCTCGGACGCGGTGAAGCGCGCGCCCATGAAGCCCGCGATGCCGACATAGCCGTGCATCCGGCTCATCGCCCATTGCAGGCGATCGATATTCTGTTCGGCCGTCAGTGTGGTCAGCAGCGTTTGCGGGCCGGGGTCGTTGTCGGGATAATCGAACGGCTCCATCGGCACCTGCAGCAGCACCTCGTGGTTCTCGCCGCGCGCCCGTTCCGCCAGTTTGTCGAGATCGGCGCCGTAAGGCGCCAGCGCGAAGCTCACCGGGCCCGGCAGCTTGCTGAACGCGTCGGCGGTGCCCGAGGCGCTTATGCCGACGCCGCTGATCACGATGGCGATGCGCGGCGCGTCCTTGCGGTTGGCGGGAATGTCGCGCGGGCGCGCATAGGCCGCCGACGGCCGCGTGCCGTCCGGCCCGATCTTCGGAATGGCGCCGTGCCGTGACGATTCCAGCATCTTCGGGTCGATCGACGATTTCGGCGCGGCTGTGTCGCCGGACGACGCGGCGCCCGGTTTTCCGGGGTGGACGATGTCCTGGCGCTGGCCATTGGAGCCGTCGATGATGGTGACGGTCTTGCTGCCCGGCGGCGGCGCGGCAGGTTTAGTGGCCGCTTCCACCGCGGCGTCGGGAATTTTGACCTTGGCGCTGTCGGCCTGCGGGCTGTCGTCGCCCGCGGCGGCTTTTGTCGCCTCGCCGGGCAGTTTGGCGGAGACCACCGCCGTCGGCTCGCCGCCGAGCGGATCGCTCACGACCAGCGCCCAGGTCACCACCACCAGCCCAAACAGGCCGAGCAGGCCGGCCAGCATTTGCGGGCCGGACAGCGGCAGTTTCGGCAGCCGTTGCTTCTTTTTGTCCTGGCCGAGGGGGGCGTTCAGGTCATCCGACACGGCCAAATCCTCGCGACAGACTCATCCGAATCATTCGCCAGTGTACCACGCGCCGATTCTGAGCCGGCATCGCCCCCGAATCGAACCAGCAATCGATCACCTCCGCCACCCGCCGCATCCGCTTGCCCGGTGCCTCGGGCGAATCGTAGGTCACCGCGTCGATATACGGCTTGTGGATCCGCAAATGGTCGGGCAAGTTGGGATTGTTCCGTTTCGCTTTCTCCCAGACATCAAAACCCGC
>CAITEM010000309.1 GCA_903891395.1 uncultured Hyphomicrobiales bacterium
CGAACTCGCGGAACATGCGGCCGACCAGCCCGGTCATGAACAGCAGCGGGATGAACACCGCGATCAGCGACAGCGTCAGCGAAATGACGGTGAAGCCGATTTCCTTGGCGCCGCGCAGCGCCGCGTCGAGCGGGTTCTCGCCTTCTTCGATATGCCGAACGATGTTTTCGATCATGACGATGGCGTCGTCGACCACGAAGCCGGTGCCGATGGTCAGCGCCATCAATGAGAGATTATCCAGAGAGAATCCGCAGAACCACATCACGCCGAAGGTTGCGATCAGCGACAGCGGTAGCGCCACGCCGGCGATGATGGTGGCGCGGATGGTGCGCAGGAACACCAGCACCACCAGCACGACCAGGCCGATCGACAATACCAGCGTGAACTGCACGTCGTGTATCGAGGCGCGGATGGTTGTGGTGCGGTCGTTGACAATGGTGAGCTGGGCGCCGGCGGGGATGGCGCGCCGCAGCCGCGGCAGTTCGGCCTGCACACGCTGCACGGTCTCGATCACATTGGCGCCCGGCTGGCGCTGTACGTCGATGACGATGGCCGGGCCGGCGCGATACGAGGCGCCGACTTTGGTGTTCTCCAGGCCGTCCAACACATCGGCGATATCGCTGAGCAGCACCGGCGCGCCGTTGCGGAAGGCGATGGTGATCGCCTTGTAGGCGTCGGCGCTGGCGATCTGGTCGTTGGCGGCGATGGTGTAGGATTGGTGCGCGCCGTCGAGCGCGCCTTTGGCGCCGGCCACATTGGCGCCGACGATGGCGGTGCGGACGTCCTCCAGCGCGATGCCGTAGGCGGCGAGCCGTGACAGATCGGCCTGGATGCGGATCGCCGGCCGGATGCCGCCTTGCACCGAAACGTGGCCGACGCCGGTCACTTCCGACAGGCGGGGCGCCATGATGGTGTCGGCCAGATCGCTCAGGGCGCGCTGATCGACGGTCTTTGAGGTCAGCGCTAGCGTGATGATCGGTGCGTCGGCCGGGTTCACCTTGGAATAGAGCGGCGGGTAGGGCAGGTTTTTCGGCAGCGTCGAGCCGGCGGCATTGATGGCCGATTGCACGTCCTGCGCCGCGGCATCGATGTCGCGCGATAGGTCGAATTGCAGCGTGATCTGGCTGATGCCGAACGAACTCGACGACGTCATCGTCGCCATCGCGGGAATCTTGCCGAACTGGGTTTCCAGCGGCGCCGTCACCAGCGCGGCGATGGTGTCGGGATTGGCGCCGGGAAGCTGCGTGGTCACCTGAATCGATGGAAAGTCGACCTGCGGCAGCGCCGATACCGGCAGCCACCAGTAGCCCAGCATGCCGCCCAGCATCACCGCGACGCCAAGGAGGGACGTGGCGATCGGCCGGTGAATGAAGGGTGACGAGACGCTCATTGCGGCGCGGGGCTTGGCGGGCTCGGAGCCGGTGTTGCCGGCGCGGCCGGCTGTGCACTGCCGTCGCCGCGTTTCTTGCTGCCATCGCCGCGCTTACCGCGCTGGCGGGTCCCGGTCGGAGCCGCCGGCGTGCCGTCGGCGGTGCTGATCGCGACCTTGGCGCCGTCGGTAAGCCGGGCAAAGCCGGTGGTCACGACGCGTTCGCCCGCATCCAGGCCCTTGGAGATGACGGTCTGGTTTTCATCCTGCTTCTGCACCGTGATCGGCCGGATCGTCGAGGAGTTGTCGTCCTTGACCACGTAGACAAAGGTGCCGGTCGGCCCGCGCTGCACCGCGCCGGTCGGGATCACGATCACCTGCTTGAGCGTGTCGATCAGCAGCCGGACGTTGACGAACTGTCCCGGCCACAACTGCAATTCGGCATTGGGGAATTCGGCTTTGAGCTTGACCGTGCCGGTGGTCGAGTCGACCTGGTTGTCGACGACGCGCAAGGTGCCCTGGTCAACCACGGCGTCGTTATCGGAGCGCAGCGCATCGACGCTCAGCGGCGTTTTGGCGAAAGCGGCATTGACCTCGCTGATATCCTGCTGCGGCAGATTGAAGAATATCGAAATTGGCTTGAGTTGCGTCAGCACCACCACGCCGGTCGTGTCCGAAGCGTGAATGATGTTGCCTTCGTCGACCTGGCGGATGCCGGTGCGGCCGTCGAGCGGCGCGCGGATCGTCGTGTAGGCCAGCATCGCCTGGGCGTTGTCGATGGCGCCCTGGTCGGCATCGATCTGCGCGGTGTATTGCGCGACCAGCGATTTCTGCGTGTCGGCCTGCTGGCGGTTGATGGCGTTGGTGGCGGCAAGCAGCTCGTAGCGCACCAGATCGTTCTTGGCGTTGGCGAGCAGGGCATCGTCCTGGGCCTTCTTGGCGACGGCCTGATCGAGCGCCGCCTTGAACGTGGTCGGATCGATCCGCGCCAGCACGTCGCCTTTCTTGACGTCGTCGCCTTCCTTGAAGTCGACTTCGATCAGTTTGCCATCGACCTGCGAGCGCACCGTCACGGTGTTGAGCGCTTTGGTGGTGCCGACGCCGTCGAGATAGACCGGCACGTCGGCTTTGGCCGCCGCCGCAACCAGCACCGGTACCGGTCCGCCGTCGGCGCCGAAGCGACCGCCGCGCGTGCGCTGCTGTGCGGTTGATCCGCTGAAGTAATAGACCGCAGCGGCGGCGAGCAAAATGACGATCAGCCCGACGACATAGACGCGGCGTTTATTGCGTGTCGAGGTCTGTGCCCACATTTGTTTGGGCATCTCACCGTGCATTGGAAGCCTCCAGCGGCTTCGGCAACCAGCCGCCGCCTAGCGCCTGATAAAGACTGACGATCGCCTGCACATGCGCGAGCCGCGCTTGCGCCAGCACGTCCTGCGCCTGATACAGCGTTTGCTGGGTTTGCAGCACGGTCACCAGATCTATGGTGCCTTGGTTCAATCGCTGCTCGGAAATATCGAAGGCGCGCTGCGACGCCACGACGACGTCGCGCTGCAGCTTTTCACGCAAGGCGGTCTGGCGGATGCCGTCCAGCGCGTTCTCGACGTCGACGCAGCCCGAGATCACCGACTTGCGGTAATCTTGCAGCAGTTCGTCCTGCCGCCCCTTTTGCGCGTCGAGATTGCCCTGCAGGCGGAAGCCGTCGAAGATCGGCTGCGTCAGGCCCGCGGTGGCGGTGTAGAGCGCCGATTCCGGCCGCAACAGTGTCCTGAGGATTGCGCTCTGATAGCCGCCTTGGCCGGTCAGCGTGATGCTTGGCAGCATCTGCGCGCGTGCGTTCTCGACATTGGCGTTGGCGGCGGCGAGTTGCGCTTCGGCTTCGCGGATATCGGGACGCTGCGCCAGCAGTTCGGACGGCAGGCCGGGCGTGACGCGCGGATAGGTGACGCTGCGCAACGAGCCGCCACGCACGCGCACGCTTTCCGGCGAGCGCGCGACCAACAGCGCCAGCGCGTTGCGATTCTGCGTCAGCGTCTGCTCCAGTTGCGGCACAGCGGCGCGCTGCGTCGCCAACAGACTTTCCTGCTGCGAAGTGTCGAGCGCCGACGCGGTGCCGGCATTGAGGCGTTGTTGAATGAGATTAAGCACGCGGCTGGCGCTGGCGATGTTCTCATGCGCGACGCGCAAACGGTCCTGCGCGGCCAGCACCTGGAAATAGGCATTGGCGGTGGCGACCACCGTCGTAAGGCCGACGACCTCGCGGTCGTAGCGGCTGGCGGCGGCGGTTTCTTCCGCCGCGCGCAGGGCCGAACGGTTTTTGCCCCAGAAGTCGATTTCGTAACTTGCCGACAGCGTCGCCGACAGGCTGTTCTGTTCGGAGCCGCCGCCGGCCGATAGCGCGGAGCCGCCGTTCGATTGTGACGAGCGCGAGCGTGTGGCGCTGCCGTTGAGACCGACGGTGGGCAACAAGGCCGCGCCGGCGATGCGCGATTGCGCGTCGGCCTGCACGATGCGCGCGACCGCCGCGGCGATATCGAGATTGGCAGCGCGCGCTTCTTCGACGAGATCGGTCAGTTCGCTGGAGCGGAAGCTGCGCCACCA
>CAITEM010000310.1 GCA_903891395.1 uncultured Hyphomicrobiales bacterium
CGAGCGAGGAGCCATGACACGTATGCGCAATGTTGCGCGCGCCTTGTCGCACATCGTTTGCGGCCCGCCAAATCGCCGGTATGCTCGGCGCAAGTGAAAACGGGAGTACTTCCATGGATCGCCTCAAGGGCAAAGTCGCCATCGTCACCGGTGCCGGGCGCAACATCGGCCGCGCCATCGCGCTGCAACTGGCGCAAGCCGGCGCCGCCGTCGTCGTCAACGTCCGCTCGAACAAGGCGGAAGCCGACGCGGTCGTCGCGGAAATCGAGAAAGTCGGCGGCCAGGCGCTTGCCGTGCTCGGCGACGTTGCCGATGCCAAAGCCATGAACGCGCTGGCCGACGCGGCGGTGAAAAAATACGGCCGCATCGATTGCCTGATCAACAATGCCTCGCTGCGGCGCGAAAATTCCATCGTCGATATGGATTACGCCGAATGGCGCGAAGTGATGGACGTCACGCTCGATTCTGCGTTTCACGGTGTGAAGGCCTGCCTGCCGGCGCTGCAGAAGCAGGGCGGCACCATCATCAATGTCGGTGGCATGAGCGCGCATATCGGCTCGAAGGGCCGCAGCCATGTCATGACCGCGAAAGCGGGGCTGACTGGATTCACCCGCGGTCTCGCGCACGATCTGGCCGCTCTGCACATCACCGCCAATTGCGTGGTGCCCGGCGCCATCGACACGGCGCGGCCGGGAACATCGCTGAAGCCCGCGCATCATCTCACGCACGGCACCATCACCGGCGAACGCGGCAAGCCTTATGACGTCGCCGCCATGGTGCAGTTTCTGTGTGGGCCGGGCGGGCGCTACGTCACCGGCCAGACCATCCATATCAATGGCGGCGCCTATCACGGGGTGTAGAAAAATTCCGTCATTCCGGGACGCGCCAAAGGCGCGGACCCGGAATCCAGCTACACAATAACTGTGCGTGATCCTGGATTCCGGGTTCGCTCACTGCGCTCGCGCCCCGGAATGACAAAGATGAGTGGCGCGCCGGACAGTGGCCGTGTCCGCCCGGAAGTGCTAATCCACGCCCAACAAATCCGGCTAACCACGAGGTCCGCATGTACACCGAGCTCAAGCTTTTCATCGATGGAAAATGGCTGAACGGCGAAGGCCGCAAGGGCGAGGACGTCGTCAATCCGGCCACCGGCAAGGTGCTGGGCCATCTGCCGCACGCCAGCAAAGCCGATCTCGACGAAGCATTGGCCGCCGCCAACAAGGCGTTCCCGCTGTGGAAGGCGACCTCGGCCTATGACCGCGGCAAGATATTGCGCAAGGCCGCCGACCTGTTGCGTGAGCGCGCCGAAAAGGTCGCCACCGCGCAGACGATGGAGCAGGGCAAGTCCTTTGCCGAATCGCGCATGGAAGTGCTGACCTCCGCCGACATCATCGACTGGTACGCCGAGGAAGGCCGCCGCTCCTATGGCCGCATTGTGCCGGGCCGCATGAAAGGCATTCGCCAACTTGTCACGCAAGAACCCGTCGGCGTCGTCGCCGCGTTCACGCCGTGGAATTTCCCGACGTTGACGCCGGTGCGCAAGATCGCCGGCGCGCTCGCGGCCGGTTGCACGCTGATCATCAAGGCCTCGGAAGAAACCCCCGCCGGCTGTGTCGAACTGGTGAAATGTTTTGCCGACGCCGGTCTGCCGGCGGGCGTGCTGAACCTGGTGTTCGGCGTGCCGGCCGACGTGTCGGAGCACCTGATCCCGTCCGACATCGTCAAGAAGATTTCCTTCACCGGCTCGATTCCGGTCGGCAAGCATCTCGCGGCGCTGGCCGCGCGCGGCATGAAGAAGGCGACGATGGAGTTGGGCGGTCATTCGCCGGTCGTGGTGTTCGACGACGCCGATCCGGAAAAGGCCGCCGACACCATCGCCGCGTTCAAGTATCGCAACGCTGGGCAGGTTTGCATTTCGCCGACGCGCTTCTATGTACAGGAGAAGGGCTACAGCAAGTTCGTCGCCCGTTTCACCGAATACGCCAAGGGCATCAAGCTTGGCGATGGCCTGGACAAGGGCACGACGATGGGCCCGCTGGCCAATCCGCGCCGCCTCGACGCCATGGAGAGCTTCGTCAACGACGCCAAAGCGCGCGGCGGCAAGATCCAGGCCGGCGGTTCGCGCCACGGCAACCAGGGTTTCTTCTTCGAGCCGACCGTGATCACCGACGTGCCGGACGATTCCAAGATCATGACCGAGGAGCCGTTCGGTCCTGTCGCCCCGATCGTGCCGTTCAAGACCTTCGATGAAGTCGTGCAGCGCGCCAACTCGCTGCCGTACGGGCTTGCGGCTTACGCCTTCACCTCGTCGGGCGCGCAGGCCATGGCGATCGGCGACGCCATTCAGTCCGGCATGGTCGGCGTCAATTCCGTCATGATCTCGACGCCGGAAACGCCGTTCGGCGGTATCAAGGAGTCGGGCTACGGCTCCGAAGGCGGCATCGAAGGGTTGCAGGCGTATATGAACACGAAGTTCATCAGCCAGGGCTGAGGGTTTGGTTTCCCGGGCGCGGTGCAGCGCGTAGCGGTGCACCGCAGACCTGAGATCCCGATTTTTTAGAAAGCTGGGTCCCGGATCAGCGTCGCATCACTTCGCGACGCTCCGTGCTGCGCCGCATCCGGGACACGGCGACTACTTCCCCGCCGCCATCGCCTTCTGACACGCTTCCCACACCTTCGAGGGCGTGGCCGGCATTTCCATGTAATCGGCGGCGCCGTTCGGAATCGCGTTCGCGACCGCGTTCATCACCGCGGCAATCGCCGCCGTGGTGCCGGCCTCACCCGTGCCTTTGACGCCGAGCGCGTTGCTGGTCGCCGGCACGACATGCGAGGCCTCGCGCAATTCGATCGGCATGTCCTTGGCGCGCGGCATGCCGTAGTCCATGAACGATCCGGTGACGAGTTGCCCGCTCACTGAATCGTAGACGGCGTTCTCCGTCAGCGCCTGGCCGAGGCCGTTGGCGATCGAGCCCTGCACCTGGCCCTCGACCACCATCTGGCTGAGAATATTGCCGCAGTCGTCCACCGCCGTGTAGGTGACGATATCCATCTTGCCGGTCTCGGGGTCGATCTCGATTTCGGCGATATGGCAGCCGTTCGGAAACGTCAGCGGCGTGTCGAGCTTGCCGATACTGTCGAGTTTTTCGCCCATCTGGCTCGCACGCTTGGCGGTCTCGAACAGCGAAATCTTGCGGTCGGTGCCGACCACCTCAAAGCTGCCGGCGC
>CAITEM010000311.1 GCA_903891395.1 uncultured Hyphomicrobiales bacterium
AATGCAATCGCTAAACTAACATTCCAATCGGACCACTCAGTGGGGGCCGGTCAGCCGCGACGATGCCGGCGGCCCACAATTTCGAAAACATTGGTGTTCCCCAATCAGCTCGGCCATGTCCTGGACGTCGCCGCTCGAGACGCGGGCCCGCGATCGCGAACGGCTGACGCCGCTCGCCCCGGAAAGGGCGCACGCTGAAGTGACGAAGGGGGGCGGACGACAGTGGCCGAAATTTCCGCCGGCCCACCGTGAAAGTAACCGAGCATGGTTAGCGCGCGGTTAATCGGCGGAGCGGCCGCGGCGTTTCACCGCACGCGAAACGCAAAAACCCCGGGCGCGAGGGCCCGGGGTTTTCAAAAAAGCCGCGAACGGCGGTGTGTTTAGAAGCGGTAGTTCAGGCCGGCGCGCACGACGTTGGCCTTGAAGCTGATGTTGTCGGTCGGCGCGCCGCAGGCGATGCCGCAATCGAACTTGCCGAGGTCGACGTAGAGGTATTCGGCCTTGACGCTCCAGTTCGACCACAGCGCGTATTCGACGCCGGCGCCGAGCGCGTAGCCGATCTTGGTCTTGGTGGCCGAGCCGAACGCGGAGTCGGAGGCCTTGATGTCGCCGCCGGCGACGCCGCCGGTGATGTAAGGCAGCCAGTTGTTGAAGCCGGCATAGCCGAGGCGGGCGCGCGCGGTGGCGAGCCAGCTATCCTTGGTTTCGCAGGTCACGCCGGGGGCGCAGTCGGTGCTGCCCTTGAGGCTCGCATAGTCGACGTCGCCTTCGATGCCCCAGACCCAGACGCCGGTCTGGTAGTTGTAGCCGAGCGTCAGGCCGGCCAGCGCGCCCTTCGGGCTTGGGCTGGTCGCCGGGAAATCCCAGTTCGACTTGCCGAAGCCGTAGCCGCCGTTGATACCGACGTAGAGGCCGCTCCAATTCGCATACACCGGCGCGGAATAGGCCGGCGCTTTATAGGCGCCGCGATTCAAATCCGCAGCCTGTGCGCCAATCGACGCGAGCGACAATGCGGCGGCGGCAACGCCGATGCGGATGGTGGTCGTGATCATTTTAGCAGCCGTTTACTAGACACATGACAAGCGGGCTCAACGCCCAGGAAAAAACGATGTAGTCCGCGCACACGGCGGAGCGCGTACATCTGACGAACCTGCACGAGTTTGGTAAATGGCCGGTTAACCATAGAAGCCGCGGAATACCGCGGCTTCTCATACTTTCAGCCGCGCGCGCGCAACACCGCTTCGATCGACACACGCGACCACGGCGCGTTGCGCTCGCGAAACGCCATGTACGAGTCGTGCACCTTCGCGGAAATCGCGTTGCGTTGCGCCAGTTCGCCGAGCACATCGACGGCTTGCCGGCGCGCCGCCACCACCAGATCGTCCGGGAATGCGGCGAGCTTTACGCCATGGTCCTTGATCAACGCGACGAGCGCGCGCGCGTTGAGCTGCTCGATCTCGGCCAGCGCGTAATTCGTTTCGGTCGCGCAGGCATGCGCGACGATCGCCTGGAGATCGGCGGGCAACGCATTCCATGCTTGCAGCGAAACGATGCACTCGCCGGTGCCGTTCGGTTTGTTGAAGCCGGGATAATAATAAAACGGCGCGACGCGGTAGAGGCCGAGCGCAATATCGGTGCCAGGCCCGACGAACTCCGCGCCGTCGATGACGCCGGACTGAAGGCTCGTGAGAATCTCCGCCGGCGGCGTGGTCTGCGGCGTGGCGCCCAGGCGGCGATAGACTTCGCCACCCAATCCAAGCGACCGCAGCTTTAGGCCGCGCAAATCGGCGAGACTCGCGACCTCACGGCGAAACCAGCCGCCCATGCAGACGCCGGTGTTGCCGCCCATAAACGGCTTCACGCCGAAGGGCGCATAGAGTTCATCCCACAGCGCCTGGCCGCCGCCCGCCTCGATCCAGGCGACGTGCTCGGCCGGCGTCAGGCCGAATGGCACCGTCGTATAGAACGCCGCCGCCGGCATCTTGCCTTGCCAGTAGAACGCCGCGGTGTGGCCAATCTCGGCGACGCCGCCGCCGACCGCGCCCAAAACCTCGAAGGCCGGCACCACTTCGCCAGCCGCCGACACCGAAATATCGAGCCGGCCACCGGACAATATGCGAATGCGGTCAGCCACGCGCTCCGCCGACATGCCCGGCCCCGGCAGCCGCTTCGGCCATGACGTGACCATCCGCCATTTCAACGTTTGGGCGCGGGCCACGGTGGGGGCCGCAATAACGGTACCAACGGCGGCTACGGCGCCGGCGGCAAGCGTGAAATTGCGGCGTGTCGTCATTCGTCGCTCCCTTGCGCAAAGAAATGATGCAGCGGGCCGTGGCCATGACCGACCTTCAACCGATCGGCGCCGGCGATGGCGGCGGTCACATAGGCCTTGGCGTCGTGCGCCGCCGCCGCGAGATCGAGACCCTTGGCAAGCCCGGCGGCAATCGCCGACGACAAGGTGCAGCCGGTGCCGTGGGTGTTCCCGGTGGCGACGCGTTTGGCCGAGAGCCGGATCACATCGCCCGCGCCGATCAAGAGATCGACGCTTTCGTCGCCGTCACCATGGCCGCCTTTGATCAGCACATTGCGCGCGCCGAGCGCCAGCAGTTCGCGCGCCTGCACTTCCATGTCGCGCTCGTTGCGCGCCATCGCCGCGCCAGTCAGCGCCGCCGCCTCCGGCAGATTGGGTGTCACCACCAGCGCGCGCGAAATAAGGCTGCCGCGCAGGACCGCGATCGCTTCCGCCGTCAGCAGCCGGTCGCCGGACGTGGCGACCATCACCGGATCGAGCACGATGTTCTTCGCTTGATGACGGTCGAGACCGTCGGCCACCGCCCGAATGGCCGCCGCTTGCGACAGCATGCCGATCTTGACCGCGCCGACATCGAGATCGGAAAACACCGCGTCGATCTGCGCCGCGATGAAGCTGGCCGGAACGTCGTGAATGGCGCTGACGCCTTTGGTGTTCTGCGCCGTCAGCGCCGCGATCACCGAGGCGCCATAGACGCCCAACGCCGCAAATGTCTTGAGATCCGCCTGGATGCCGGCGCCGCCGCTCGAATCCGAGCCGGCGATGGTGACGGCAATCGGCGTCACGCGCGCCCTCGCCGCGCCAACGCGCCATCGACTTCGCTCAACAGATCGCGCGCGGCCGTCGTCGGGTCCGCGGCAAGCGACAGCGCCGAGATCACCGCCACGCCGTCGGCGCCCTGCATGATCACGTCGCCGGCGTTGCTCTTGTTGATGCCGGCAATGCCGCAGATCGGAAACTTCGGATCGCGCGCGCGAATCGCCTGCACCACCGCACTGAAGCCCGACAGCCCGATTGGCTCTTTGGCGTCGTCCTTCGACGTCGTGCCGTAGACGCCACCGATGCCGACATAGTCGAGCAGGTCAAGCGGCGCGGCCTTGGCCTGCTCGACGGTCTTCACGCTGAGTCCGATGATGGCGGTGCGGCCGAGCAGCAGCCGCGCATCCGCCGGCGACATGTCGTCCTGGCCGATATGCACGCCGTCGGCTTCGGCGGCGAGCGCAACATCGACCCGGTCGTTGATCAGCAACGGGATATTGAGCGGCGCCAGAACGATGGTCAGTTCGCGCGCCTCCTCGACCAGTTGCCGCGTCGAACCGTGCTTGTCGCGCAACTGCACCAGCGTCGCGCTGCCGGCGATGCATTGCGCGATGGCGCCGAGGCTGCGGCCGCCGGCGACGGCGGGATCGATGAGCGCATAGAGACGAAGATCGACGGTCATTCACTGGCCTTTGCAAAAGTAATGTGCGCACGGGAGACGAGCGTCGGCCCGTCGAGATTGTGGAGTTCGTCGAGGATCGCCACGGCGATGCTGCCGGGACCTGACGACTTGGCCGCCGCCCGTTCGCCGGCGACGCCGACAATCAGCAATGCAGCGGCAGTGGCGACGAAGGCATCGGACTCGACGCTAAGGCACGCCGCCACCAGCGCCGACGCGGCGCAGCCCATCGCGGTCACCTTGGCCATCAGCGGATGGCCATTGCCAATGGCAGCGACGCGCACGCCATCGGTTACCAGATCGGTCTCGCCGGACAGACCGACGGCCGTCGTTCGGTCGCGGGCAAAGGCCGAGACGGAGGCGGGCGTCGGCTCGCCCGCCGCCAGCGCGGCGAACTCGGCGTGATTGAGACGGATCGACTTGGGCGCCAGGAAGATCAGATCGCGCGCATAGACCGCGCGTTGCTCGGCGCGGTCGACAAACACCGGGTCGAGCACCCAGGGCAAGCCGTTGCGCACGGCGGTGTCGACCGCAATGCCGGTCGCCTCACGCCTTTCGCGGTCGAAAGTTCCAAGATTGACCAGCAGCGCCTGCGCCCGCGCGACGAAGGCGCCGATCTCCTCGCCGGACAGCGTCATCGACGGCACAGCGCCGGCCGCGAGCAGCACATTGGCGGTGAAATTCTGCGCGACGGCGTTCGTGATGCAGTGGACGCGCGGCACCCGCGTGCGCAAGCGGTCGAGCACGGCGGCGGCGGCCTGCGCCAGATCGTTTGGCGAAAGTTGCTGGCCCACCACGGCGTCGGGACTCCGCATCTCTTCTCCCTCCGCCGGCATGATCCGGATCAGGTTCGTTGGGTTAGCCCGGACGGCCTCTCAGCCCGGCGACGGCCGGACACCCCACGAGATTGCTGCCGAATACCTAGTCCGCAGGTCCCGGGCTGGCAAGCCGGAAACGCATGCGCCTTGCACAAGAACCGCGATTTTGCTGGATTGCCTGTGACGATAAAAGACGCCCGGAGGCTTTGGCGATGACCCCGTTTTTCATTCAGATCAAATGCGACTTGGGCAAGGCCTATCAGGTCGCCAACGAGTTGGCCGAAGCCGAAATCGCTTCCGAAATCTACTCGACCGCGGGCGACTTCGACCTGCTGGTCAAGTTCTACGTCGACGCCGGCACCGACATCGGCCACTTCGTCAACGAGAAGGTGCACTGCATCGCCGGCATCAAGGACACCCGCACGTTCATCACCTTCAAGGCGTTTACCGGCTAGATCTCCGACGCGCGCGGTCCTTCGATCTCGCGGGCCCGCTGGACACCGATTTGCCGTTCGCGCCAGATCACGAACAGACCGGCGCCGGCGACAATGGTCGCGCCAACATAGACCAGCACGGTCGGCAATTCGCCGAACAGCCAATAGCCGAGCAGCAACGCCCACAGCAATGAGGTGTAGTCGAACGGCGCGATCACCGATGCGGCGGCGTAACGATAGCTTTCGGTGAGAAAGATGTGCGCGATGCCGCCGAAGACGCCGGTCCCGATCAGCATCAGCAGTTCCGGGCCGTTCGGCGTATGCCATGCGAAGGGCAGCGATACCAGACCGGCCAGCGCCGTCATCAGCGAGAAATAAAACACGATCGACGAAGTGGTTTCGCTCTGCGTCAGCCGCCGCGTCTGGATCACGGTCCCGGCGTTACAGAAGGCGGCGATCAGCGCAAAAATCGAGCCGACGGTCGCGGTCGCCATCGCCCCGGCCACGACGTATTGGCTCATATCGAGATGCGGAACCAGCATCACGATGACGCCGCCGAACCCGACCAGCACCGCGCTCCAGCGATAGACGCGGACTTTCTCTTTGAGGATAACGGCCGCCAGCGCCACGGTAATCAGCGGCGAAGCGAAGGAAATCGCGGTGGCGTCGGCCAGCGGCAACCGCGTCAGCGCCGAGAAATTGGTGTACATGCCGGCGACGCTGAGCGCGCCGCGGCCGAGCTGGCCGAACACGCGGGTCGTGCGCACGGCTTCCATCAGCTCGCCGCGCAGCGCGTAGATGATGAGGACCGGCGGAATCGCACAGGCGCTGCGAAAGAACACCAGTTGGCCGACCGGAGTCACATCGCTGAGCTGACGCACCAAAGCGGACAATGCGGCAAACAACAGCGCAGAGATCAGCTTGAAGCCGATGGCCTTGAACAGATCCATTCCAACAATTCCCGGCAGGCGCCCCACAGTGCCGTGTGTGCCGGTGGAATGAAAGTGCGGTCAGGGATTTTTCTTCGGCGCGTGACCTTCGACCGCAGGCAGCGATTTGATATAGACCGCCATCGCCTCGCGGTCGGCCTTGCTCAGTTGCGAGGTGTTGCGCACCACATCGACCATGCTGCCGCCGACGCTGTCGGCGTCCGGGGTCATGCCGGTATTGAGCACGTCGGCGATGTCGGCCAGCGACCAGTCCTTGAGCTTGAACTGGGTGATGTTGGGAACGCCGCCCTGCCCGTCGGGCGCCGGGCCGCCGGTAAAGCGCATGCCGCGCTCGATGGCACCGAGCGCGTTGCGCGGCGAGTGACACTCCGCGCAGTGGCCGGGTCCGTTCACCAGATAGGCACCGCGATTCCATTGCGCCGATTGCGCCGGATCGGGCACGAACGGCGCGCCGTCGAGAAACAGCAGCTTCCAGCCGCCGAGCAGCCGGCGAATGTTGAACGGAAACGGCAGATCGTGGCTGCGCACGCGGCCGGACACCGGCGGCAAGGTCTTTAGATACGCGAACAGATCCTGCGTATCGGCGACTGTTAAGCGTTGATACGACGTGTAGGGAAACGCCGGATAATAGTGAGTGCCCCGCGGCGACGTGCCCTTATGCAGCGCGGTGACGAATTGCGCTTCTGTCCAGTTTCCGATGCCGTCCTGCGGATCGGGTGAAATATTCGACGGATAGAAGGTGCCGAAGGGCGACAGCAAAGGCGCGCCCCCGCCGAGCCTCGTGCGGTCCTCTTGCTTTGGCGTCGCATGGCAGGACGCGCAGCCGCCGACCTGGAACATCGTCTTGCCGTTGGCGAGATCGGGCGTGTGCGCGGCGATCGCGCTCTCCGGCACCGTCTGCGCAATGGTCAAGAACCAGAATGCGGCAACGCCGAGAACTGCGGCAGCGATGGCGGCAAGAAAGAGCTTACGCAGCATGCGAGGTTTCCCGGGTGGCAGCGCCGATCCTAACGCAAGAAGAGCGGCGCGTCCTCACGGACGGCCGCTCCTGCTTGCTCGCCGCTTGGCGAAAAACTTCTAGCTCTTCTTGACCCGGTACAGCTCGTGGCAACCGCCACAGTCTTTGCCCAACGTGCCCATGGCGGCCTTGAGACTGTCGAGATCCTTCACCGAAGCATCGGCGGCTTTGGCGTCCTCGCCGAACTTGACGAACTTCGCTTTGAAATCGGCCATGTCTTCCCAAACCTTCGGCGTCGCCGCTGTTTCGCCGCCGCTCTTGGAATTGTCCGGAAACAGAGCCGGCATCTTGGCGGCGGCGTCTTCGAAGGTCGCGAAGGATTTCTTGGCCGTGGCGAGATCGAAGGCCGCCTCGCCCTTGACCATCTTCGCCAGGGCGCCCGCGGCTTGGCCGTTGGCTTTCATCATCGCCTTGCGGGCGGCAATCGGGTCCTGTTGCGCAACAACCGCAGTCGCGCCGAGCGCGACCAAGGCAACGGCCGCAACCGCAATTCGCATCAATTTCATGAAAGTCCCCTTTTGATTCCAACCGAACCGGTAACAGACAAACACCAGCTCCACGGCGTTATTCCGGCGTCTCGCCACACGCTGACAGGGAAACGTGAAAGCGTCAGGCGGCGCCTGATTTGCGAGCGCTCTCAATGGCTTGCCAAATCTTCTGCGGCGTCGCCGGCATGTCGATATGGCTGATGCCGTAGGCCCGCCACAGCGCATCGACGATGGCGTTGATCAGGGCCGGGCATGAGCCAATGGCGCCTGCCTCGCCCGCGCCTTTGACGCCGAGCGGGTTGGTCTTGCAGGGCGTGTTGCGGGTTTCGAACACGAAGTCCGGCGCGTCCTGCGCGCGCGGCATGGCGTAGTCCATGAAGCTGGCGCTGAGCAGTTGCCCCGATTGCGGATCGTAGACGGTGTCTTCCATCAGCGCCTGGCCGATACCCTGCACCGCACCGCCGTGAACCTGCCCTGCCAACATCAGGGGATTGAGCGTGGCGCCGAAGTCGTCGACGATGACGTAACTCACAATCCTGGTCGCGCCGGTATGGGGGTCGATTTCGACCTCGGCGATGTGCGTACCGTTCGGATAGGTCGGCGGCTCGTTGGAGAATTCGCTGGCGGCTTTCAACCGCTCCGGCGTTGCCTTCGGATGCGCGGCAATCTCGACGAACGAGATGACCCGGTCGGTGCCGGCCACACGCACGCTGCCGCCGGAAATCTCCATGTCGCCGGCCGACGCCTCCAGCGCATCCGCCGCGATGTCCTTGAGCTGTTCAGCCAGCGTCTTGCTGGCGCGACCGACCGACACGCCGCCGATCGGGATCGAACTGGAACCGCCGGTGCCGGCGCCGGTCGCGACGCGGTCGGTATCGCCCTGCTCCACGCGCACCAGCTCCGGCGGCAGATCGAGATGATCGGCGACCAGTTGCGCGTAAGCCGTGGCGTGCCCCTGCCCGGTCGATTGCGAACCGATCAGCACGGTTACGCCGCCGTCTTTGTCGAGATTGATGGTCGCCGTCTCGGGTCCGTTATTGCCGCAGGCTTCGACATAGGTCGCCATGCCGATGCCGCGCAGCCTGCCGGCGCGCCTGGCCGCAGCGACGCGCTTGTTGAAGCCGGCCCAGCCGGCCACATCCTGCGCGCGCGCCATGCCGCCGGCGAAATCGCCGGAGTCGTAAATCTTGCCGGTCGGCGTCTTGTACGGCAGCGCCTTGGGCTTGATCAGATTCTTGCGGCGCAGCGCGTCGGGCGTCATGCCGACCTCACGCGCCGCCGCGTCGACCGCGCGCTCGATCAGATACGACGCCTCCGGCCGCCCGGCGCCACGATAGGCATCGACCGGCACGGTGTTGGTGAAGGTCGCGCGCAAGCGCGCGTGACAGATCGGAATGTCGTAAGAGCCCGTCGCCAAGCCGAGACCGAGCCAGGGAATGTAAGGCCCGTAACACGACAGATACGCGCCCATGTCGGCGATGACGTCGAGATCGAGCGCGAGGAATTTGCCCTTGTCGTCGAGCGCGAGCTTGGCGGTCGAGATATTGTCGCGGCCATGGCTGTCGCCGAGGAAATGCTCGCTGCGGTCGGCAACCCACTTCACCGGCTTTCCGGTGCGCTGCGCCGCCACCGCGGCCAGCGCATATTCACGGTAGGGAAACAGTTTCGTACCGAAGCCGCCGCCGACATCGGGCGTAATGACGCGCATCTTCTCCGGCGGCAGCTTCATCACATCGCCGCCGATGATGTCGCGGATGATGTGGCTGCCCTGGCTGCCGAGCGTCAGCGTATAGCGGTCGCCGTCATATTCCGCGATGACGCCGCGCGTATCCATGTAATTGGTGACGAGGCGCTGGTTGACGATGGTCAGCGATACGGTGCGCGCGGCCCGCGCGAAAGCCTGCTGGGTCGCCGCTTCATCGCCCAGCGAAGTCTCGAACGCCAGGTTGCCGGGCTGGTCGGCCCAGACCAGCGGCGCGCCGGCCTTCAACGCCGCGACCGCGCCGATGATGTGCGGCAGCGGCTGCCAGTCGACGGTGATGGCCTCGGCGGCGTCCTTGGCGGCGTTGAGCGTATCGGCGACCACGAAGGCAATCGCGTCGCCGACGTGGCGCACCGTGTCGGTCGCCAGCACCGGATAATGCGGCACCTTGATCGCGACGTCGGGCAGCACGCCGGGCGTCGGCATCGGCCCCAATGCGGTGATATCGGCGGCGGTCAGCACCAGCCGCACGCCTTTCATGGCGCGGATGCGCGCCAGATCGGCAATCGCGAACCGGGCATGGGCGTGGGGCGAGCGCAGCACCACCGCATGCAGCGTGGCGTCGGGCGACACATCGGCGACGTAGCGGCCGGCGCCGCGCAGCAGCGCGTCGTCTTCCTTGCGGGTGAGCGCCTTGCCGAAGCCGAACTTCATCGCCGCCATCGAGAGATCTACTCCGCGGGTTGCGCCTGCGGCCGTGTCCGCTTGCTGCGCGCCGCCAGCCAGCGCGCCACGACATAGAACACCGGCGTGAAGATCAGGCCGAAGACCGTCACCCCGATCATGCCGGAGAACACCGCGGTGCCCAGCGACTGGCGCAGTTCCGCGCCGGCGCCGATCGCGAAAGCCATCGGCGTCACACCCAGGATGAAGGCGAACGAGGTCATCAAAATCGGCCGCAACCGCAGATGCGCGGCTTCGACCGCGGCGGCGAAGCGGTCGCGCCCGGCGTCCTCGAGCTGCTTGGCGAATTCGACGATCAGGATCGCGTTCTTCGCCGCCAAACCGATCAGCACGATGAAGCCGACCTGCGTCAGGATGTTGTTGTCCTGACCGCGGATCACGACGCCGACGATCGACGCGATCAAGCTCATCGGCACGATGAGGATGACGGCGAGCGGCAGCGTCAGGCTTTCGAACTGCGCGGCCAGCACCAGGAACACGAACACCACCGCCAGCAAGAAGGCGAACACCGCCGTATTGCCGGCCCGCAATTGCTGGAACGCCAGCGTCGTCCACTCGAAAGAGAAGCCTTCCGGCAAGGTCTCGGCCGCGAGCTTTTGCATGATCTCGATCGCCTGGCCCTGGCTGTAGCCGGGAGCGGCGCCGCCATCGAGTTCGGCCGCCGGATAGAGGTTATAGCGCGGCACACGGTACGGCCCCGTGATGCTGCTCACGGTGGTGAAGGCGCCGAGCGGAACGGTATCGCCCGCGCTGTTGCGCACGCGGATCTTCAGCACGTCCTTGCTGTCGGAGCGGAACTCGCTCGAGGCTTGCGCCACCACGCGGTAGGTGCGGCCGAACAAATTGAAGTCGTTGACATAGGCCGAACCGAGATAGATCTGAAGCGCCGCGAAGACATCGGGCACATTGATGCCGAGCAACTGCGCCTTGGTCCGGTCGATGTCGAGATAAAGCTGCGGCGTCGTGTTCTCGAACAGCGAGTAGACCTGGACCAGCCCCGGCGTCTGCGCCGCCCGTCCCATCATGGCGTAAACCGCGCCTTGCAGGGCCGCCGGCCCGCGGCCGGCGCGGTCCTCAACCATCATGCGGAAGCCGCCGGCATTGCCAATACCCGACACCGAAGGCGGCGCGGCAACGAACACCATGGCTTCCTGAATCGAAGCCAGCCGGCCGAAGAGCTGGCGCTGGATCGCGGTCGCGGACTGATTGGGGTCCCCGGCCCGTTTGCTGAAATCATCGAGCGTGACGAAGACGGCGCCCGCGTTCGGCGAGTTGGTGAACGTCGCGCCGGAGAAGCCCACGATGTTCACGGCGTGGGCGACGCCGGGCACCTTCATCGCGATATCGACGGCGCGGCGGTTGACCTCGTCGGTGCGCGCCAGCGACGCCGCCGGCGGCAACTGGGTGACGATGATCAGATAACCGCGGTCGAGCTGCGGAATAAAGCCGATCGGCGTTTTGCGGAATTCGTTCAGGCCGAAGACGACGACGCCGGCATAGACCACCAGCATCAGCACGGCGAAACGCACCGTCTTTGCAGCCAGCCAGCCATAGCCGCGCGTCAATTTGTCGAAGTAACGGTTGAACACGCCGAAGAAACCACGGAGCGGCTTGCCCCACCACGACTTGTTTTCGACCTCGTGCGGCGGCTTGAGCAGCAGGCTGCACAGCGCCGGCGACAGCGTCAAAGACACGGTCAGCGAGATGATGGTCGCGCCGGCGATGGTCAGCGCGAACTGCTGGTAAAACTGGCCGGAAATACCGGTGATAAAGGCGGACGGCACGAACACCGAAATCAGCACGAGCGTGATCGCGACCAGCGCGCCGCCGACCTCGTCCATGCTCTTGATCGCCGCGTCGTGCGGCGACAGGCCCGCTTCGATGTTGCGCTGGACGTTCTCGACAACGACGATGGCGTCGTCGACCACGAAGCCGATCGCAAGCACCAGACCGAACAGCGACAGATTGTTCAGCGTGAAACCGAACATCGACATGAAGAAGAACGTGCCGATCAGCGACACCGGAATGGCGATGAGCGGGATGACCGCCGCGCGCCAGGTCTGCAGGAACAGGATCACCACCAGCACGACCAGCAGGATCGCCTCGAAGATGGTTTCCTGAACCGCGTCCACCGAATCCTGGATGAATTGGGTCGGGTTATAGACGATGGTGTACTTCAAGCCCGGCGGGAAACGCTTCGCCAGATCGTCCATCGTCGCGATGATCGCCTTCGACGTCGACAAGGCGTTGGAACCCGGCCGCTGGAAAACGCCGAGCGCGATGGCCGGGTCTTTGTCGAGATACGAATTGGTGGAATAGTCCTGCGCCGCCAGTTCGGTTCGCGCGACATCCCTCATCCGCACCACGGCGTTCGCCGTCTGCTTGACGACGATGTTGCCGAACTCGTCCGGGTTGGCGAGGCGCCCTTGCGTCTGCACCGAGATCTGGAACGCGCCGGGCTGGTCCACGGGCGGCTGGTTGAGGACGCCGGAGGCGACCTGGACGTTCTGGCCTTGCAGGGCCAGGACCACGTCGTTCGCCGTCAGCCCCACCGATTGCAGACGATCGGGGTCGAGCCAGACGCGCATCGCATAGTCGCGGGCGCCGAACACGGTGATCGAGCCGACGCCATCGACGCGGGTCACGGCGTCGGTGATTTCGAGCGTGGCGTAATTGGAGATGAACAGCGTGTCGCGCGAATTATCGGGCGAATAGAGATGCACGACCATCATCAGGTCGGACGACGCCTTGGTCACCGTCACGCCGATATTGCGCACGTCGGCCGGCAAACGCGGTTGTGCGATGGCGACGCGGTTCTGCACCTGCACCTGCGCGATGTCGAGATTGGTGCCGAGATCGAAGGTCACCGAGATCGAAAAGCGCCCGTCGGCCGTCGAGTTCGACGACAGATAGATCATGTTCTCGACGCCGTTGATCTGCTGCTCGATCG
>CAITEM010000312.1 GCA_903891395.1 uncultured Hyphomicrobiales bacterium
GAAGTTCAAGTTCTTCAGACGACGCTCGGCGCGGTCGATCAACGCACGGTTATAAGCGTCGCCTTCGCTGATATCGAACTCGCGGCGGATCACATAGTCGCGGGTACGGATATTGCCGCGGATGTTGATACGCTCGATGTAGGCACGGGTGCCTTCCTCGAGCACGAACACCAGATTGATGGTCTTGGCCTCGAAGTTGCGATCGCCGCGCGGCTTCACAGTGGCGAAGGCGTAGCCCCGCTTGGAAGCCTCAATGGTCATGACCTCGACGCTCTTCTCGACCAGGTCGGCGTTGTACACGCTGCCGGCGCTGAGTTTGAGCGAGCTGCGCAGCGATTCGGGATCGATGGCGCGCACGTTCGACACCACATCGACGGTGCCGACACGATACTGCGCGCCTTCGTCGATGGTGAAAATGACGTTGAAGCCCTTCTTGGCTGGATCGTATTCACCGACAGCCGAAACGATGCGCACGTCGGCATAGCCGTTCTTGAGATAGAAGCGGCGCAGCAGGTCGCGATCGGCCTCAACGCGGTCGGGATCGTAGATATCGGTGGTCTGCAGGAACGAGAGCCAGTTGCTCTCCGAGGTCTTGATGATGTCCTTCAGGCGGCCCGACGAGAAAGCCTTGATGCCGACGAACGTGATGTCCTTGACGCCGGTCTTCTCGCCTTCGGTGATTTCGAACACCAGATCGACGCGATTGTTCGGCAGATCGATGAACTTGGGCTCGACGCGCACGTCGAAACGACCGCTGCGGTGATAGATTTCGATGATGCGCTGGACGTCGGCCTGCACGGTCGGCTTCGACAGCGTACCGCGCGGCTTCGACTGCACTTCGGCCTTGAGCTGATCGTCCTTGGCCTTCTTGTTGCCCTCGAAGGCAACGCGGTTGATGACCGGATTTTCGACCACGACGACAACCAGACGGCCGCCGGCGCGATTGATGCGCACGTCGGCGAACAGGCCGGTTGCGTAGAGCGACTTGAGTCCTTCGTCTATTTCCTGGGGGCCGATCTGGCCGCCGGCGCCACCATGGAAGTAGCTGCGCACCGTGTCGGCTTCGACGCGGCGGTTGCCTTCGACGGCGATTGAATTGACGGTCTCGGCAAGGGCGACGCCCGACGACACCACCGTCACGCAAACGGTACCCACAAGGATACCGGCGAGGACGACACAGCTAAGGGCTAGTCCCCGAACCAACCGCACACAAAGTCCCATGCGCAACGCGCCCTCTTGATCCTTGGCGGCCGCCCCCGCCGCAGATTCGGTAGCCTACCGGTTAACTTTCGTCGCTTTGTACAGCATGTTGGCCGCACTGCAAACGAAACCGCCAGGCCAAGTTTCCCTTTCCCCTCATAAAGTTGCCGGGAGGCAACGCTTATGATGTGGCAAGGTGCAGGATGTCATTAAACGTTGCAAAAATCATCAACACGACGACGATTGCCAGTCCAATCCGGAACCCGACCTCCTGGGCCCGCTCCGACAGCGGCCTGCCCCGGGCAGCCTCGATTCCATAGAACAAAAGGTGACCGCCGTCGAGCAAGGGAATCGGGAAAAGGTTAAGCAACCCGATCGAGACCGAAAGGACCGCCGTCAGGTTAATCAAAGCGACAAAACCGGCGGTCGCGACCTGGCCTGAAACCTGGGCAATCCGGATCGGGCCGCCGAGCTGATCGGCGGATTCGCGCCCGGTAAATACCCCGCCGATGTAGGAGATCGTGCGGTCGACAACGAACCAGGTTTTCTTCACGCCGCCGCCGATGGCCTCCAACGGCCCGTATTTCTCGGTCTTGATGTCGCCGGGCTGCATCGAACGGCTGATGCCCAGCACGCCCAGGCGATGAACGTTGCCAAAGCTGTCCTTAAGCTCCTTAAGCTCGGGCGTTGCCTTCAACGTGACATGCACGCCGCCGCGTTCGACCTCGACATCGATCGGCTCGCCGGCGCTGACGCTGACGATCCGCTGCATGTCGCTGAAATTGGCAATGGTGCTGCCATTGATGGCCAGCACCAGATCGCCGGGCTGGAATCCCGCCTTTTGTGCCGCGCTGTCGGGCTGGATCGCGTCGACCCGCGCGGTCGTGGTCGGCTCGCCGACGGTGACCAGGATGCCGGCGAAAATCACGATCGCCAGAATGAAATTTGCTATGGGACCCGCCGCCACCACCGCGGCGCGGGAGCGCACCGGCTTGTGGATGAAGCTGACGCTCTTCTCGGCCTCGGTCATGCCGGCCGCGGCCTCGTGGTCGGGCACGCTCGCCGCGTTGTCGTCGCCGAAAAATTTGACGTAGCCGCCGAGCGGCACCGCGGACAGTTTCCAGCGGGTGCCGTAGCGATCGTTGAAACCGACGATCTCAGGGCCAAAGCCGATCGAGAACACGATCACCTTGATGCCGCACCAGCGCGCTACGAGGAAATGGCCAAGCTCATGAAAGAACACGACAATCGTGAGCACGAACAGGAACGGCACGACATAGCCGACAACCCCACCGCCAAACGAACTCATGCCACCCAGTATATCGGTACCCATTACACCCTCATCCCGCACCCGGTATGGCGCAAATATCGTTACCGCGAGTTTACTAGGATGACTTTAAGGCAATTTCAGGCAAGAGGGCCACGGCTATACTTCTCGCAACATGGTCAACGCCGAGAGCCGCATCGAGGCTTTGCGGCTCGGCCATCAGCCCGCGACCGGACGCCGCATCCAGCGTGGCCTCGACCAGCGCCGGGATCGCCATGAAACTGAGGCGGCCCGCAATGAATTCCGCGACCGCGACCTCATCGGCGGCGTTCAGCACCGTCGGCGCCGCGCCGCCTGTCTCCATCGCCTGGCGCGCCAAAGCCAAAGCCGGAAAGCGGACCGGATCGGCTTGTTCGAAGGTCAGTTCGCGCACCTGTGCCAAATCGAGGCGGGGCGCCGCGCTGTCGATACGCGCCGGCCAGGCCAGGCAATGCGCGATCGGGATGCGCATGTCGGGAGCGCCCATCTGCGCCACCACGGAGCCGTCGCGGAATTCGACCATGCCGTGGATGACGGATTGCGGGTGCACCAGCACGTCGATCTCGTCCGGCTTTAACGCAAACAGATGATGCGCCTCGATCACTTCGAGGCCTTTGTTCATCAGCGTCGCGGAATCGACCGTGATCTTCGGACCCATCACCCAGTTCGGGTGACGCAACGCCTGCTCCGGCGTCGCGGCCTTGATCTGCTCCATCGACCAGGTGCGGAACGGGCCGCCCGACGCCGTGAGGATGACGCGTTTGAGATCTTCGCGGCGGCCGGCGCCAAGCGCCTGAAACACGGCGTTGTGTTCGCTGTCCACCGGCAGCACAGTCGCACCGGCGCCCAAAGCGCGCCGCATGAACAAAACCCCGGCGCAGACCAGGCATTCTTTGTTGGCCAGCGCGACCGTCGCGCCGCGCTCGATCGCGGCCAGCGTCGGCTTCAATCCCACCGCGCCGCTGATCGCCGCCATCACCCAGTCGGCCGGACGCTGCGCGGCTTCGACCAAGGCGCCCTCGCCCGCCGCCGCTTCGATGCCGCTGCCGGAGAGCGCGTCTTTCAGTTCTGCGTAGCAATCCGTATCGGCCACCACGGCGACCCGCGCCCCGACGTCGCGCGCGATCTTGGCCAGAGCGGTGGCGTTGCGGTGCGCACTGACGGCTTCGACGCGATAACGCGCGGGCTCGCGCTTGATCAGATCGACCGTGCTCAGCCCCACCGATCCGGTCGCACCGAGAATCGTGATGCTGCGCGGCGCCGTTGCCGGCTGCGGAGTCGAACGTGCGAGCTGAACGGGCGTCATCGCCGTTACCATATCAGCAGGCCGCGCGCCGGCGCCTCGAAGCCGCCCCGCGCCAAGCCGATGATGCAGCCGACCAAGGCCGCGGTCCAGAAACCATCGAGCCGGTCCATCACACCGCCATGACCGGGAATGAGCTGGCTGGAGTCTTTGACGCCGAACTTGCGCTTCACGAAAGACTCGAACAGGTCGCCGCTCTGCGCGCACACCGACAGCAGCAAAGCCACGCCGGCGATGGCCAAAGTGCTGAACGTGCCGAACAGTTTCGCCACCAGCACCGCGACGATCATGGCGCCGAGCGTGCCTGAAATTGCACCCGACCAGGTTTTCTTCGGACTGACCACGGGCATTAGTTTCGGACCACCGATCGAGCGGCCGCCGAAGTAGCCGAAAATATCGTTCGACCACACTATCGCAAACAGCAGCACGATCGCCAGCTAGCCGAAAGCCGGTTCGCTGCGCAAGATCACGGGCGACGCAAACATCGCAGCCGCATTGAGAATGCC
>CAITEM010000313.1 GCA_903891395.1 uncultured Hyphomicrobiales bacterium
ATCTCGCTCGCCAGGATCGGCGTCAGCGGCGGCAGCGCATATTCCCTGGCGCGCGGCGCCTCGAACGGATTGCCACCCTCCTGGATCTTGCCGTTGATGTTGCCGGCCTTGCCGGACACCGCCGCGGTGCGCTCGAACTTTTCGTAATAAGGCTCAAGCTCGGCGTAGGTGATGCCCCAATCCTGGATCGTCATGTCGTCGGGGATGAACTTCTTGCCGTAGCGCTCCTCGTAATTGGAGCGGACCTTCATTTCCATGTCGGTCCAGCGCCAGGTGTGGCCGCTCCAGTGCACGCCGGAGCCGCCGACCACCTCACCCGGCAGGAAGGAACCGAGGCGGCGCATTGGCAGCGCCTCCTGCGACGGGCTGTTACGCACCGTCAGCGTGTCGCGCGCGGTGTTCTGCATCAAGTCGTGGCGCACGACGTAGCGCAGTTCGTCGCGGATATTCGGCAGCGAGTAATCATTCTCGCTCGAGCGGGCGGCGCCGCGTTCCAACGCGACGACCTTCAGGCCGGACTCGGCCAGTTCCTTGGAGAGAATGCCGCCGGTCCAGCCCAGGCCGACAACGACGACATCGACTTCTTTGAGTTTTGTGACCATGTCCCGCCCTCTTATTTTTCGCGTGTTCTTATTCGGAAAACCTGCACTCCATTTTTCGGAGGCGCGTCAGCTCATGTCTGAAATACTGACCGGCTTGTTCGGGAACGGCTTGCCGCGATATTGCGCGACGTGGTCACGGTGCACCGCGATGACGCCGGGGAAGCCGATCAACTGCCAGCCCACCTTGTTGCGGTTGCCGCCGTAGATCGGGTCGGAGAACATCCCCTCAATGACGGTCTGGTACAGCGCACCCCAGAACACGCGCACCGGCAGGCCATTGTCGAAGTTGATCTTCGCCGTTGACAGGCCGACGAGCACTTCCTCGCGTTGCGCTTCGTCGAGGCGATCGAAAGATTTGCCGTAGGTCTTGCGGCAATGCGCGTTGGTGGCGTCGATGCCGGAGCGGAACAACTGCGCCGGCGTCAGCGGCAGTTGGTAGCCCTGCGACGGCGCGCCCTTCTTCCAAGGGCCTTGCATGTAGAGACGATCGCCTTTGCCCCAACCGCCGGCCAGCGCACGATCGATGTAAATGTTGATGCCGACATCGGTGCCCTTCGGCGTTAGATCGTCGGCCGGCACCATGTGATCGACCAGCGTTTCGATGAAGGCGGCTTCGTCGATGTTGAGGAATTCATAGCCGGCGGGTTGCGGCTGTGCCGCGGCCGCGGGCTGTTGCGCCTGTGCGCTGTCCGGCGCGAGCGCCGTTGTGCCGCTGACGGCCGCGGCGCCGCCGACAACGGCGCCCTTGAGGAAATTACGCCGGTCGAATTCGGTCTTGGTGGGTTCGGTGTGGCTCGGATCTTTGCAAGCCGAGTCCTGGCAGACGGACTCGTGCCTTGGCGATTCTGGTTTTTTCATTGGGCTCGCTCCCTATCGCCTCTGGGTGCCCGCAATGCCGAGCCCCGAGGACTAGCTGTTGCAGATCAGAATGATCCCAATGTTTAGGGGCGGCAAGGTGGGTCGCTCAAAAAAACCCGCGCACGCTTGCAGCGCAACACGGATGCACAAGACGTTCGGGTAAATTATTTTTCCGGAAAATCGAGCAAGTCTGGCGCGAGACTCGAATCAAAAAGCCCGGCACTTCTGCCGGGCTTTTCCTTAGTCGTCTTGATCGGAATTCGGGGCCTTTCAGGCAGCCTCTTCCTCGGATTCGGATGCAGGTTCTGCATCCGCTTCGTCGGCGGGCTTCGGCCCACGCCTAGGGCCCTTGGCGAGGGCACCCTCGATCTCCTTGATCGCTTCAGTCTCGGTGATCTTCTGCACCGCCGCGATTTCGCGCGACAGCCGGTCGAGGGCGGCTTCGTAAAGCTGCCGCTCGGAATAGGACTGCTCGGGCTGCGAGTCGGAGCGGAACAGATCGCGGACCACCTCGGCGATGGCGACGATGTCGCCCGAGTTGATCTTGGCTTCGTATTCCTGGGCGCGACGCGACCACATGGTGCGCTTGATGCGCGCGCGGCCCTTG
>CAITEM010000314.1 GCA_903891395.1 uncultured Hyphomicrobiales bacterium
GATGAATCCATGCCGCTGCGGCCGGGCCAGCGATCCCGGTTTCACCTGCAAACGCGGGCCCAATCAGCGCTGCGCCGCCGAAAATCAGGGCCGCCTGTCCGGCCCGCTGCTTGACCGCATCGACCTCCATATCGAGGTCCCTGCCGTCACCGCCGGCGACCTGATTCTGCCGCCGCCGTCGGAAGGCAGCCGCGAGGTCGCCGCCCGCGTGGCGCGCGCCCGCGATATCCAGACCGCACGCTATGCCGGCATGGGGCTGCCGCACGTCCGCACCAACGCGCAGGCCAGCGGCCCGGTGCTGGAAGAAGTCTCGCGCGCCGACAGCCAAGGCATGGCGCTGCTGCGCGACGCCGCCGACCGGATGCATCTGTCGGCGCGCGGTTATCACCGCGTGCTGCGGGTGGCGCGTACGCTCGCCGATCTCGACGGCGCGGCGACGGTCGGTCGCGTGCATCTGGCCGAAGCGCTGTCGTATCGTGCGCTGGCCGATGAAGTGCGCAAGGCGGCGTGACCCGCCGGCGCCGGCGGGGCCCGTTCTAATTTAATAAAGGAGTAATTCCTCAGGCCTAACTTTGACGCCGCGCGCCGATTTGGTCGCGCTGGGCCGGGGGGCCAACCATGAAACGCACGCACCTGATCGCGCTGATGGCCTTGGTCGTCGCCGTGCCTGCAGCCACCGCCAGCTCCTTCTTCTCGTCCGACGCCCCGACCGCCCGGCCCTGCTTCGTCTCGGGTGCCGCGGCCTACGAACTGTCCGCCACCTCCGCCGCCGATTACACCGTCCGCATCGACAATGCCGCGGCGAACCCCAACCTGCGCATGCAACTGGTGGACGATCCGGCCGCCGCCGATTTCGTATTGGTCGACGAAGGCGACTCGGCTGAAGCCTGCAAGGGCTCGAGCTCGCTTGAGACCGTCCGTGTCGATCCGGCCGCGCAAAAGCCCGACCTGACCGTGACGCTGTCGCGCAACGAAGCCGAACACAAAGTTTTCGTGCGCTCGGCAAATTTCAGCGAACAGGACGCCGCGGCCCTGTTCGCGGTGATCTGGCAGAACACGCGCCGCACGGCCCGCCAGGAAGGCAACCGTCAAGTCGCCTTCCGGCCCTGATCGCTTTGCCCGGCGGCGTTTAACCGTTCCTTCACCACGTTGACGCGAACGCGGCGGCGCCCATTATCACGGAATAATATCGCAAGGTTCACGGTGCCAAAATGGCGGCAGGCACCATGAAAAACATATCGGCAAACCAACGCATTTCCGCCATTCGCGCTGCCTCGCGGAACACCAGAGCGCTGGTCCTGTTCGGCCGCACCGTCGTGATCACGTTGTCGGTCATCTCCGGCGGGTTGGGCTTTCTCACCGGGGTACGAATGCAGAGCGGTACCTACGATCCGCATTCCTATGCAATCGGATCCGGCGCGCTGTTTGCCGGCGCTTGTGCAATCATCGCCTTCTTGCTGATGCGCCGCCGCGCCAACAAGATAAAACGCCGGCTGCTGGAGGTGCGCGTCGAGGAGTTGTCCGATCGCAATTGGGAATTGCGCGAGGCCGAAGAGCGCGCGCGCAGTTTGCTGGAGGCGCAGGGCGATGTGATCGTGCGCCGTGACCCGGACGGCCGCGTCACTTACGCCAACGACGCCTTCTGCGCCTTGGCCGAAAAGAAACGCGAGAAGCTCGTCGGCCAGATCCTGGAATTGCCGGTCCTGGACCGGGGCGTCATGACCGTGCTCGCGGACGGCACCCGCGTGCATGACCAGCAGATCGCCTTCGGCAACGGCGCGCGCTGGATTGCGTGGCGCGAAGTCGCGGTGCGCGGCGAACGCGGCAGCGAAGTTCAAGGCGTCGGCCGCGACGTCACCGACCGTGTCGAGGCCGAGCGCGCACTCGAGCACACGCGCGATCAAGCCGAGACCGCCAATCGCGCCAAGTCGCGGTTTCTCGCCATGGTCAGCCACGAAATCCGCACGCCGCTCAACGGCATTCTGGGCATGGCCGACTTGCTGCTCGATACGCCGCTGACGCCCGAACAAATCACTTACGCCAAGGCGGCCAAGACCTCGGGCGAAACACTGCTGTCGCTGATCGAAGAAGTGCTCGACTTCTCCAAGATCGAAGCCGGCAAGCTCGATTTGGAAGCACGCCCCTTCGCGCTTGCGCAGCTTGTCGAGGAAGCCGTCGAATTGCTGGCGCCCCGCGCGCAGGCCCGTGGCATCGAGATTGCCTCCTTCGTCGATGAGCGCCTGCCGGCGCATGTCGTCGGTGACGAAGCGCGCTTGCGCCAGGTGCTGCTCAATCTCGCCGGCAACGCCATCAAGTTCACCGAGCAGGGCGGCGTTGCTGTGATTGTCGAGCCAGGCGAACACGCCAACGAGATTCGCTTCCAGGTTCGCGATTCCGGCATCGGGCTGGCGCCTGAGGATCAGCAGCGTATTTTTCTCGACTTCGAACAGGCCGACGGCTCATCGACACGCAAGTTCGGCGGCACGGGTTTGGGCCTCGCCATTTCCAAGCGCATCGTCGAGCGCATGGACGGCCGCATCGCGGTCCAAAGCCAGACGGGCACGGGCTCGACGTTCAGCTTCGTGGTTCCACTGTTGCCGGCGCCGCAGGAGCAAGGTCAAAGCGAATTCATCGCGCCCGATCTGGCGGGCTGCGCGGTGATGATCGTCGCGGCGGCGGAAATCGAGGCGTCGCTGCTGGCACGGCGGCTTGGCCGCTGGGGCGCGCGAACCTGTGCGGCGGTCGATGAGACGATTGCCTCCGCACTCTTGCCGGAACGCCGCTGGGACGCGCTGCTGGTCGATTTCCCGCTGGCGCAAAAAATGATTGCCAATGGCAGCCTCGGCAAATTCCGCGTACCGCGACGCATCGTGCTGATCCGTCCCTCGGAGCGCCACGAACTGCCCGCGCTCAAGGCCGCCGGTTTCACGGGCTACCTGATCAAGCCGGTGCGTGCCGTGTCGCTCGCGGCACGGCTGCGCGCGGAAGACCATTTCGAGCATGCGGCGGAAGAAGTCGTGGCAGAAAGCGACGTACAGCCCGCCGACGGCCGCGGCCTTTCGATTTTGGTGGCCGAGGACAATGAGATCAACGCGTTGCTCGCGCGCGCGCTGCTGGTGCGGCTCGGGCATAGGCCGACCATCGCGGGCAATGGTGAAGCCGCGGTCGAATCCTGGACCGCGGCGCGTGCCGCGGGGGCGCCTTACGATCTCATTTTGATGGATGTGCAGATGCCGGGAATGGATGGGCTGGAAGCCACCCGCCGCATCCGCGCCGGCGAAACCGATGGCCCGCCGACGTCGATTGTGGCACTCACCGCCAATGCCTATGCCGAGGACCGCGAGGCCTGCCTCGCCGCCGGCATGGATGCCCTGCTGGTCAAACCCCTTGACCGGGAGCGCCTGCGCGAGGCACTGGAAGCGGCGGCCCGCCGGGCTCCGCTTGCGGCCTGAAGCGGCCTTCCCCACATTGTCATAAATCAGTGGCGGACCCATGGTGTAGACTTGGCGGAACTTGTTCGCCGATTCGAACGACTGCGTTGACTGACAAATTCACGACCTTGGCGCGGAAAAGGGCCCTAAAAGCATATGGTTAGCCGCGACGACAGCAATCGCATCGCCCCTCAGCGCGGCCTCCGCGGCCCCGGCGTTCCCAATCTGATTTCGACGCTGCAGGCCTATGGCGGCCTGCAGGCCTGGGCGGCGCGGACGCACCGGCCGTCGCAATCGCTGGGCCGGATCGGTTCGCTGGAAGTGCGCCTGGCGCAGACCGCCGCCGAAGTCCGGCAGGCGCAGAAGCTGCGCTACCGGGTTTTCTACCAGGAAGGTTCGGCCATCCCGAACCCCGGCCGGCTGTTCGCCCGCCGCGACGTCGATAGCTATGACGCCATCTGCGATCATCTGCTGGTGCTCGACCACGCCGCGCGCGACGGCCATCCCGGCAACCGCCCGGCCGTCGTCGGCACGTATCGTCTATTGCGCCAGCCCCTCGCCGAGGAATATGGCGGTTTCTACACCTCCGGCGAGTTCGACATTGGCGGCCTGATTGCCCGCCACGACAATCTGCAATTCCTCGAGCTCGGCCGCTCCTGCGTCCTCGCGCCCTACCGCAACAAAGGCACGGTCGAATTGCTGTGGCACGGCATCCACGGTTACGTGTTGCAGAACCGCATCGACGTGATGATCGGCTGTGCCAGCCTCGACGGCACAGAACCGAAGCAACTCGCGCTGCCGCTGTCGTTCCTGCATCATTACGCGCGCGCGCCGGAAGCCTGGCGTGCCCAGGCGTTGCCCGAGCGCTATGTCGAGATGAACCGCATGTCGAAAGAGACGATCGACCCCAAGCAGTCGCTGAAGCTGCTGCCGCCGCTGGTGAAGGGTTATCTGCGGCTCGGCGCCTACATCGGCGACGGCGCCGTGGTCGACCATGAATTCGGCACCACCGACGTGCTCATCGTGCTGCCGATGTCGGCGATCAAGCAGAAATATCTGCAGCACTTCGACATGAGCCGCCGGGCGGCCTGACGCTCAAAGCCGACGCAGCGAAACTTCCTCGACCAGGTGGCTTTCGCCCTTCTTGAGGATCAGATCCGAACGCTGGCGCGTCGGCAGAATATTTTCGTGCAGATTGACGAGATTGATCCGCTCCCAGATCGACGACGCGGTTTCGATCGCCTGCCCGTCGGTCAGTTGCGAATAGCGATGGAAATACGACTTCGGATCGCGGAACGCGGTTGAGCGCAACGTCAGAAAACGATCGACGTACCAGGCCTTGAGCACGTCATCGTCGGCGTCGAGATAGACCGAGAAATCGAAGAAATCCGACACGAAGGGGATCGCCTTACCGTCTTTCGGCAGCCGGCCGGTCTGCAATACGTTCAGACCTTCCACGATCAGGATTTCCGGACGATCGACTTCCACCCATTGGTTCGGCGTCACGTCATACGTGAGATGCGAGTAGACCGGTGCGCGCGCCGGGCGGCGGCCCGCTTTGACGTCGGTCAGGAAGCGCAGCAGCGTTTGCAGATCGTAGCTTTCCGGAAAACCCTTCTTCTCCATCAAGCCTTCGCGCTCGAGAATCGCGTTGGGAAACAAAAAGCCGTCGGTGGTGACGAGATCGACCTTCGGCACGTTCGGCCAGCGCGCCAGCAGCGCTTGCAGCACGCGCGCGGTGGTGGACTTGCCGACCGCCACGGAGCCTGCGACGCCGATGATGAACGGCATCTTGATGTCTTCGGTGCCGAGGAAACGCTCCTGCGCGCGGAACAGCCGCTGCGTCGCGCTGACGTAAATCGACAGCAACCGCGACAAGGGCAGGTAGACGTCTTCGACTTCCTTGATGTCGAGCCTGTCGTGCAGCGAGCGCAGCCGCGTCACCTCGTCCGAGGTCAGCGTCATCGGCGTGTCCTGACGCAACGCCGCCCATTCCGCACGCGAGAACGTGTGGTAGGGCGAGAACGTCTCTTCGGTGCGCTGTTCCATACCGCTTAACTTTTGCGCGACGCTTTTTCAGCGTGGCCGGATTGCGCGGTGCGCTTGTCCAGCTCAGCCTCGACTTCGGCGAACTTCACGCCGCGCGCTTCCAGCACCACCAGCAAATGATAGAGCAGGTCGGCCGCTTCCGACACCAGCCGGGGTTTGTCTTCCTGCACAGCGGCCATCGCGGTTTCGAATGCCTCTTCGCCCAACTTTTTGGCGCAGTGGGAGATACCCTTGTCGATCAGCGCGCGGGTGTAAGATTCCGATGCGCTCGCCTGCGCACGCTCGTGCACGCGCTTTTCCAGATCGGCGAGGGTGAACTTGGTCATGAGGCGTCCTTTAGCATCTCTACCCTGCTCCGTCATTCCGGGACGGTCCGCAGGGCCGGACCCGGAATCCAGCGGCCACATTACGATTCTGCTCTGGATTCCGGGTTCGCGTCTTCGACGTGCCCCGGAATGACAACTAGGGATCCAGCCGCATCGGCAGGCCGGCTTTCGCCATGTAATCCTTGGCTTCACGCACGCTGTGCTCGCCGAAATGGAAAATCGAGGCCGCCAGCACCGCTGTGGCATGGCCGTCGCGAATGCCCGCCACCATGTGGTCGAGCGTGCCAACGCCGCCGGAGGCAATCACGGGAACCGGGACCGCGTCGGCAATGGCATGGGTCAGCGCGATGTCATAGCCGGACTTGGTGCCATCGCGGTCCATCGAGGTCAGCAGGATTTCGCCGGCGCCGAGCGACACCACTTCCTTGGCGTATTCGATCGCATCGATCCCGGTGGATTTGCGGCCGCCGACGGTAAAAATCTCCCAGCGGTCCGTCTCACCGGGCTTCGACACCTTCTTGGCGTCGATCGCCACGACGATGCACTGATCGCCGAACTTCTCCGCTGCTTCCTTGACGAAAGCGCGCCGGTCCACCGCCGCGGTGTTGATCGACACCTTGTCCGCGCCACAGGTCAAAAGTTTGCGAATGTCGTCGACGGTACGCACGCCGCCGCCAACGGTCAGCGGCATGAAGCAGGCTTCCGCCGTGCGCGAGACGACGTCGTAAATCGTGACGCGCTTCTCGTGGCTCGCCGTGATGTCGAGAAAGCACAGCTCGTCGGCGCCGGCGGCATCATAGGCAATCGCCGCTTCGACGGGATCGCCGGCATCGCGCAGATTGACGAAGTTGACGCCCTTGACCACGCGGCCATCCTTGACATCGAGGCAGGGAATGACGCGGACTTTGAACATCAGGCAGCCCGCGCTTCGCGGATCAGTCTGAGCGCTTCGGCCGCGTCGAGCCGGCCATCATAGAGCGCGCGGCCCGCAATGGCGCCTTCGAGTTTCTTGGCGCGCGGTTCCAGCATCATTTTGATATCGTCGATCGAGGCGAGTCCGCCGGAGGCGATCACGGGAATCGATATGCTATCGGCCAGCGCAATGGTGGCGTCCCAGTTGATGCCCTGCAGCATGCCGTCGCGCGCCACATCGGTGTAGATGATGGCGGCGACACCGGCGTCCTCAAAACGTTGCGCGATCTCGAGCGCCGACAATTCCGAACTTTCCGCCCAGCCTTCGACGGCGACCTTGCCGTCGCGCGCGTCGAGACCGACCGCGACCTTGCGCGGAAACCGTTTCGCCGCTTCCTTGACCAAAGCCGGATCGCGCACAGCCGCGGTGCCGATGATGACGCGGTTGACGCCCTTCTCCAGCCAGCCCTCGATGGTCTTCATGTCGCGGATGCCGCCGCCGAGTTGCACGCATTGACCGACCGCCTCGAGAATGCGCTCGACCGCGGCGACGTTCATCGGCTTGCCGGCGAAAGCGCCGTCGAGATCAACGACATGCAGATGCTTGAAGCCCTGCTGCTGGAACGCCTGCGCCTGCTGCGCCGGGTCGCGGTGAAACACCGTGGCGCGCGCCATGTCGCCCTGTTGCAGGCGGACGGCGAGACCTTCCTTGAGGTCGATGGCAGGAAATAAAATCATGGGTTCTTGCCTCCGTCATTCCGGACGTCTTGCGCAGCAAGACGATCCGGAATCCAGACAAATTCGCCGCTTTCTGGATTCCGGGTTCGCGCTGATGCGCGCCCCGGACCGACAACGCTGTTTATCATGGCTTCCAGTTCAAAAAATTCGCGATGAGCCGAAGGCCGAGCTTCTGGCTCTTCTCCGGATGGAATTGCGTGCCGACCATGTTGTCGCGCCCGACGATCGCCGTCAGTGGACCGCCATAGTCCGCCTGCGCCACCAGATCGGAGGCCTGCGCGGCTTTCAGTTCGTAGGAATGCACGAAATAGGCATGCAGACCATCCGGACCAAGGGGTATATCGGCCAGCAACGGATGGGCTTTCCGCATGTTCAGCGTATTCCAGCCCATGTGCGGGATTTTCAGTTCCGGATCGGACGGGGCGATGCGGTCGACCTCGCCCGGAATCCAACCCAGACCTGGGGTCACCCGATGTTCGCGGCCGAGATCGGCCATCAACTGCATACCGACGCAGATGCCAAAGAATGGCCGGCCGTTCTTGCGCACGGCGGTCTCGAGCGCCTCGATCATGCCGGGAATCTCGTCCAGCCCGCGGCGGCAATCGGCAAAGGCGCCGACGCCGGGCAACACGACGCGGGAGGCGGCGGCGACCTTGGCAGGATCGTTGGTGACGTCGATCGGCTGGTCGTGGCCGCTCTCACGCGCGGCGCGCTCGAAGGCCTTCGCCGCCGAGTGCAGATTGCCCGAGCCGTAGTCGACGATAGCCACGCTCATCGCGGCGATCCTGAACGACCGCCCGGTTCGGGAAACAGGCCGATAACATCGGACGGCGCCGGTGCGCCGCGCCACAGCGGCGCGCTGTAGACCGGCGCAGACGGAGCTGCGGATGGTGCAACAGCGGGCTCGACGTTGTGTCTGGTCCATTCGGCATAGAACCGCCGCTCCGCCATTTCGGCATCTTCGCCGACGACAAAGCCGAGCGTTTTCCACTTGCGCCGCGCCAGCGTCCAGCGCCACAGCGACGCCGCTTCGAAGCCGGCCAACAAAGCAATGAGAAACGCCGCGACATAGCGCACCGATGGCGGCGCGCCGGTCAATACCAATACCGCGCCCAAAGCAATCGTGACGACCAGATAGCCGATGAACGCCAGCCACAGCCGGTGCACGAACAGCCACAGTGGTGCCAGCACGAAGGCCCAGAAATAAAATCCATCGCGCACAAAGACAAAGCGTTCCGGATCGGCGGATGCTTCGGCCTTCGGTGGGGGCTGGTGAACGGTGAACGTGGGCATGCCAATACTCGTTACAGTTTTCGTCACACCCGCACCAACGAGCGACGACGTCCGTCAGTTACCGAGCGTGCCCTTGGTCGACGGCACTTCGTCCTTGGCGCGCGGATCGATCGCCACCGCGGCGCGCAGCGCCCGCGCCAGTCCCTTGAAGCAAGACTCGGCGATGTGATGATCGTTGGTGCCATACAAAGTTTCGGCATGCAGCGTGATGCCGGCGTTCATCGCGAAAGCCTGGAACCACTCCTGCACCAGCTCGGTGTCGAAGGTGCCGACCTTGTCGCGCACGAATTCCGCCTTGAACACCAAAAACGGCCGGCCGGAAATATCGATGCAGACGCGCGTCAGCGCCTCGTCCATCGGCACGTGCACGTCA
>CAITEM010000315.1 GCA_903891395.1 uncultured Hyphomicrobiales bacterium
TATAGGGCGAACGCTCGGTGATCACCGAGGTGCCGGCGGCCATCACCAGTTCGACCACCTTGGCTTCGGTGGCGAGCGGGGCCACGACCATGGCGGCGGGCGTCACTTCGAAGCCGGCCAGCACGCTGACCTTGTCGTTGACGATCAGTTCCTGCGCCAGGCGCTTGCTGTTGTCCGGCACGCTCGCCGAATCGCGCAAAATGATCTGGATTTTCTTGCCGGCGACGGTGTCGCCGTGTTCCTTCATGTACAGGTCGATGGCGGCCTTGATCTGCTTGCCGGTCGAGGCCTGCTGGCCGGTCATGGCGATGACGAGGCCGACCTTGACGGTCTCCTGCGCTTGCGCGGCGCCGAGACCCATCGCGCTGGCGAGCAATCCAGCCGCGGCGATCTTGAAATAGTTCATATGAGCCCTCCCGTTGACGTTTATTGCGCGGGACATTGCCCCAGTTTTCAACCAAAGAAAAGCGCCGCCATGTCGCGCCGCAAAGCGGTTTGATGCCCCACTGTGCTTATGGGCGCGCCAGCCAAGGGATTTTCATTCCCCGGAGTGGGCTGTGATAATCGCGGGCGATAACGCTTGCCTTATCCCTCCCCCGCAGGGGGGGGGTGGCCCGCCGAAACGAAGTGAAGGCGGGTCGGGTTGGGGGATTAGCGTAACGCATCGCGATGACCCCACCCCGCTCGCTATCGCTCGCGACCCTCCCCTTCCAGGGGAGGGTGAAGAAGAAAAGCGATTTAGCGGGCAGGAAACGGGTGGCTGCGTCGCGCGGCGAAGCGCACACGCGGGCCACATCCTCAAATCCAAAGGACCGCAACAATGGCCAAGGCCTATTACAGCACCGTACTCGATCATGCCGCGGCCGACGTGTGGTCGGTGATCCGGCCGTTCGATCATTACGCCTGGGCCGGCGTCGTCGCGGAGACCGTCATTGAAGACGATCGCAAGGGCGATCAGGTCGGCAGCGTCCGCCGCGTGACCGTCGGCGACAAGACGCTGCGGCAGACCCTGCTCGCGCACTCGGACGCCGCGCGCTCCTACAGTTACGGCTTCGCCAGCGCGCCGCCGTTTCCGGTGACGGATTATGCCGCGACCCTTCGCGTCACGCCGGTCATCGAGTCCGGCAAAGCCTTCGTCGAGTGGTGGGCGACGTTCGATTGCGCCAGCGAAGACCGCGCCGCGATGATCGACCGTTTCGAGAACCAGGGTTTTGCGGTATGGCTCGGCGCGTTGCGGAAGTTTATGGCGACGGGACGCGCGGTCTAATTCGCCGGAACGCCCGCCGCCTTGATCACGCCGCCCCAGACTTCGGTCTCGTGCATGATGAAGGCCTTGGCTTCGGCCGGCGTGCCGCCGGCGCTGCGCAAATTGATCTTCTCGAAATGGTCTTTGGCTTCCGGGCTCGCCAGCACTTCGACGATCGCCTTGTTGAGCTTGTCGACGATCGCCGGCGGCGTTTTCGGCGGCGCGGCGATGGCGTTCCAGGTACCGGACTCGAAGCCCTTCAAGCCGGCTTCGTCGAGCGTCGGAATTTCCGGCAGCGTATCGACGCGATGCGTGGTCGCCACCGCGATAATGCGGGCGTGTCCGGATTGATGCAGTTTGATCGCGGAGGCCAGTTCCATGAAGATCATGTCGACATGGCTGGCAATGAGATCGTTGAGCGCCGGCGCCGTGCCTTTGTAGGGCACGTGTACCAACTTGCTGCCGGTCACGGTCTCGAACAAAGCCGCGGTCAGATGAGACGTGGTGCCGATGCCCTGCGAGGCGTAATTGACTTTGCCCGGATTGGCCTTGACGTAGGCGATCAGTTCCTGCGGCGTCTTGGCGGGAAAGTCGGGGCGCACCATCAGCACGTTGGCGATCGAGGTCATGATGGTGATCGGCACGAAATCCTTCGGATCGATGTTCATTTTCTTGTAGAGCAGCGGATTGACGGTCAGCGGCGCCGGCTGGGCGGCGAGCAGCGTGTAGCCGTCCGGCTCCGACGAGAACACATATTCGGCGCCGATATTGCCCGCGGCGCCGGCGCGGTTTTCCACGATCACCGGCTGGCCGAGCTTGCGGGAGAGGCCGTCGGCGACAATGCGGGCCACGGTGTCGACGCCGCCGCCGGCCGGCACGCAGACGATCAGGCGAATCGGGCGCGACGGAAAATCCGCGACGTTCTGCGCCTTCGCGCCAGGCGCTCCAGCCAAAAACAGCGCCGCAATCAGCGCGAAAAGTGTGCGCACATCGTCCTCCCTGCGCCGCCGTTATCGACGGTCGTCGTTCTAAGCCGGCAGGGTCAGATTAAACACCCGCATGGCGTTGCCGCCAAGGATATTGCGCTTCGCCTCTTCGGACAAGAACGGCAGGTCATAGATCGTCGAGGGCAGGTCGAAGTCCCAGTGCGGATAGTCCGACGAATACAACAGCTGGGTGTCGGCTTTGATCATGCGGAAGGTCGTCTCCAGCGCGCCCATGTCGGTCATTTCCATGGGCTGCGATGAGTAGAACATGTCGCGCATGTACTCGCTCGGCAGCCGCTTGAGCATGGGCGCTTCCGACGAGCGCATCATGTATTCGTTGTCGAGCCGCTGCATCATGAAAGGCAGCCAGGCAAGCCCGCTTTCGATCCACAGCACCTTGAGCTTGGGGAAGCGCTCCGGCATCCCGTTCATCAGCCAGTTGGTGATGTGCACCATGTTGAAGAACACGAAGCCGATGGCGTGCACCGAGATGAACTTGTTCATCATGCCCATCGCCTGGTCGTTCCAGTTGTAGCCGGCGTGGAACGCGAGCGGCAGGTTCATCTCCTCGAGCAGGGCGTAGGTCTTCATATAGGCGTTGTGGTGCACCGGCCGGTGCCGCGCGCTGGTGACCATGAAGCCGTTGACGCCTTTGGCGGTGCCGAACTCCTGCACCATCTTGTAGGACGCTTCCGGGTCGTTGAACGGCAGGTACAGCATCGAGCGGATGCGCGGCTCGTGGCTCAGCACGCGCTCGACCAGCCAGCGATTATAGGCGCGCGACAGGGCGACCTCGACTTCGACCTGCGGATGCAGGCCGAGTTGCAGCATCGGCGAGGGGAACATGACCGCAAGGTCGATGCCCATGGCATCCATCCAACGCTTGGTCAGCGTGATGTCGCGGTGCTTGCCGCCCTCGGCTTTCTCGATTTTGCGCAGCGGATAGCGCGTGACGCGGCCGCCCATGTCCTGATAGCCGACGCCGCCCGGCATCACGCCGTTGCCTTTCGACGTCGCCTGGCTCGCGCTCATGGCGAGCTGCTGGAGCACAGGGTCCTCCATGTATTCCAGGATTTCGTGAAACGACTCCAGTTCGTAGTGATGCGAGTCGACGTCGATGATCGGGAAATTCTTGTAGCTGCGTTCCTCGGCCTGCCGGGATGCGTGCGCCAGCAGCTTGGTGGTGTCGAATTCCTCGACCGCCATTTTGCGGAAATCGGAGAGGGGGAGTTCCAGCATTTTTATTTCCCCGACCAGGCTTGCCACATGCCGAGTTCGAACACTTGCAGGTTGACGGCCTTCATCATGGCGGTGACGGTCACCATGACGTCGGTCGCGGTCGCGGCATCGGGAGCGAAGGCTGGCAGGGCGCCGTCGCGCTCTTGCGCGTGTTCCTCCGCGCGTCCGGCAAAAAGCCGGACTGCTTCCGCCAGCATGTTTTGTATCTCGGCGTCCGAAGGGCGCGCGTCGCGTTCAGCCGGCAACGACATAGACATCCTCCCCGCGTTTCACGACTTCGAAGCTCTTCAGCTTCAGCTTGCGGTCGGCGGCGCATTCGCCGGTCTTCAGGTCGTATTCGTAGCCGTGCCACGGACAGACGAAATGGATTTCATCCTTGGAGAATTTCTGCCCGCTCCAGGTTTTGTCGGCGGCGATGACGTCTTCGACCTTGTGCATGATGACGCCCTCGCAGGCCGGGCCGCCCTGATGCACGCACAGGTTCTCGTAGGCGTAGTATCGGCCTTGCCAGTGAAACACGCCGATCTCGGTGTCGCCGGCGCGGACGATGCGCCGCTCGCCATCGGGAAACTGCGCGATCTTGGCGACGTGAATTTCCGGCATGTCGTTCGTCCGCTATCGATTTCGATGGACAGGAAGTGGCAAAACCGTAAGGTACCATACTAATAGAGTCAATTACGGTCTGCCGATGCCGATGAACGCGACAAAGCGGGCGAGAGACGCGGACGAGGTGCTCGACGGCGGCGCCGAGTCGCTCAGCATTGGTTATCTGACGCGCTATGCGCATCGCGCTTTCGTCAAGGCGCTCGCCGACGAGCTTGAGCCGCACGGCATTCTCTCCGCGCAATGGTCGGTTCTGCGCATCCTGTGGGACATCGAAGGGCTGACACAGGTCGAACTCGCCGAGCGCATGCTGGTCGAAAAGGCGTCGCTGACGGGCGTACTGGAAAGCATGGAGCGGCGCGGCTTGATCCTGCGCGTCCGCAATGAAGACGATCGCCGCAAGATCAACATTACGCTGACGGCGCAGGGCCGCCGCCTCAAGCCGCAGCTTTTGCCCCACGCCGCCAGGATCAATCGCAAGGCCATGCGCGGCATGAGCGAGGCCGAAACCGGTCAGCTTCGCCATTTGTTGGCCAGGCTCATTCAAAATCTCGAACGGTAAGAACCGGCCTTCGTAAAAACTGAAGTCAGGGTTGCGCCATCCCGCATTGCCGCGCGGCAAGCCAGCGGGCAGGGTCCGCGCCTCGCGTCAGAAGGAAGCCGCCGTTGGACTCACTGCTCATCCTCAGCGTTACCGCGGTCGCGTTTCTGCTGGCCGGTTTCGTCAAAGGCGTCATCGGCCTCGGTCTGCCGACGGTGGCGATCGGGCTGCTCGGCATCGTCATGCTGCCGGCGCAGGCTGCGGCGATCCTGGTGGTGCCATCACTGGTCACCAATATCTGGCAGCTCGTCACCGGTGGCGACGTGCTGCTGCTGACGCGGCGGCTGTGGCCGATGCTCATCGGCGTTTGCATCGGCACCTTCATCGGTGCCGCGGCACTGCCGTCCAACATTCCGCAGGCGGGAACGTGGCTGGGCGTGGCGCTGGTGCTCTATGCCGGAGTCGGACTGATGAAAGTCCATTTCAAGGTGCCGCGCCGCGCCGAAACCTGGCTCGGCCTTGTCGTCGGCGTCCTGACCGGCGCCGCGACCGTCGTCACCGGCGTTTTCGTCATTCCCGGCGTGCCCTATCTCACGGCGCTCGATTTCGACCGCGACCGCATGGTGCAGGCGCTCGGCCTGTCGTTCACGGTCTCGACCATCACGCTGGCGTTGGCGCTGGCCTATCAGGGCCAGCTTCAGGCGTCGGTCGCCTGGCCCGCGCTGGTGGCGCTCGGCGTTGCCTTGGTCGGCATGTGGCTCGGTCAAATCGTGCGCGGCATGGTCAAGCCCGAAACCTTCCGCCTGTTCTTTTTCCTCGGCCTGCTGTTGCTCGGCGCCCATCTGGCGCTGCGCGGCCTGCTGTGATCGAGTAGCGCTCTTCCAGACAGGACGCCTCGCCATGAAAGTTGTCGATCTCTCCCATGTCATGAACGTGCATACGCCCGGCTGGGTCGGTTATGCCGGCAACAAGATGTACTACGCGCAGAATCTGCAGACCGTGCGGATCGTGGCGCAGCGTATCGACACCGCGCTGCATGTCGGCACGCATTTCGACGGCGCCATGCACGCGACCGACAACCGCAAAGGCGACATGGCGCATCTGCCGCTCGACTATCTGTGCAATCGCGGCGTCGTCGTCGATATCTCCAAGCACATGCATGACTGGGCGGTGATCACGCCGGAGATGATCGAGGGCGCCGGCGCCGATATACGCGAGGGCGACATCCTCATTCTGCACACCGGCTGGCACAAACACTACGAGGGCCAGCCGCAGCAGGATCTGGTGAAGTACTTCTGCTACCACCCCGGCCCGAACCTCGACACGCTGCACTGGATGCTGAAGAAGAAGATCAAATGGTGGGGCATGGATACCGGCTCCTGCGACCACGCCATGAACACCTCGATCCGCTATATGCGGCCCGATCTCGCCGAGGAGTTCACCAAGAAGCACGGCAAGACGCCGGCCGAGTTCTTCGGCACCTTCCATTACACCCACAAGAAGTCCGGCCGTCAGGTCTCGGCCGACGTGTTCCCGTTTCACAATTGGGCGTTCCAGGAAGGCTTGCTGCACGCCGAGAATATCGGCGGCGATATCGAACTGATGCTCGGCAAGCGCTGCGTCATCGGTGCCTTTCCCTGGCGCTATGAAGGCCTTGAGGGCTGCCCGTGCCGGATCGTCTGCTTCCTCGACACCGATGGCTCGGTCGAAGCAGTCGGCGACGCCGCCAAGGCGATTCTCGGACGGTAAAGTTGTTGCCGGAAAATTTTCCACGGATTTTTGTTGAGTGGTATTTTGTTATCGCCGCTGCCCTGCCGCGCGGACGGCGGAAATTTTTTGAATCTAATTTCAACGAGTTAGAAAAATAGTTCCAATGAAACGCGTCTGAAAAAAAGTTCCAATACTGTCTGCCGGACATATGCCGCCGTGCATTGCCTCCACGCTGATGAACGCTGGCCGCGAATCATTTTACTTGGGCAGGAGCCAGTAACGGTTGGGTCACCATCCTTGTCTGTTTGCGTTCGAGTTTCGGAAATTTCGAAATAGGTTCGAACGTCATTCGAGGGTTGGGAATGCGCAAGGCTGTTTGTGCTGTCGGCGTCATACTGTCCATGGGGGGCGCGGCCTCCGCGCAATCGTCCGTTCAACGGCAGGCGCCGCCGCAGGCCGTCGAAGGCTGGGCGCCGATGACTCCTCAGGCTTCGGAGCAGACGCGGCAAGGCGCCGACCCGTGGCAGTCGGCTGCGCCGATCTCGCCGGGCATCCGCGCCGGCGCTTTCACGTTCTCGCCGGCGGTGACCGCGGCCGCGTTCTTTGATGACAATGTGTTCGCCACCCACTCAAACCGCCAAGGCTCGTGGGGCGCGTTGGTACGGCCGGAACTGGGCCTGAGCACGGCGGGTCAGAATTACAGTGTTACTGCCAAAGGCTATGTAGAGAAGCGCAGCCTCGCGCGCTTCTCCAGCGAAGACCAGCTCAACGCCGGCGTCGGCATCGAATCCGTCGTCATGCCCGCTCCCGATACGCAACTGGTCGGCAAGGCGCGCTACACGCGCGCGCATGAAGATCGCGGCGGCGGTGAGTCGGAGATCTTCGGCGGTTTCGACCGGCCGGTGCCCTTCAACACCTTGGAAGCTTCCGGCGCAATCAATCAGCGCTTCAATCGCTTCTGGACGTCGCTCGGCGTCGCCGGCTCGTGGATCAATTACGATACGCCGACCATCGGTGGCATTCCGATCGACCAAAGCTACCGCAACGGCAACATCACCGTCGCCACCGGCCGCGTCGGCTACGTGGTCGCGCCGCTCACCAGCGTCTTCGTCGAGGTTGCCGGCAACCGCCGCAATTTCGAAGTCGATATCTTCGACTCGCGCGGCTATCGCGTCGTTGGCGGCGTGCTGCTGGAGCCGGGCCCGGGCGCAAGGCTCAAGGGCGAGGCTTTCGCCGGCTACATGCACCAGGACTACAGCGGCATCACCTTCAACACCGTCTCGAGCTTCACCTATGGCGGCGCGCTGGCCTGGCTGGTTGCGCCGCGCTGGACTGCGGTGGTCGAAGGCCGGCGCAACGCCCTGGAGTCGGGTCTGAACGGCGGCGTCAGCCTGATCGAATCGCTGGCCGGCGCCCGGCTCGATTATGCCGTGACGCCGAACCTCATCGTCGGCGCCGGTGCGTCCTATCTCGTCGATGAATTCCTCGGCGCCAGCCGCACCGACCGCACCTTGAGCCCGCTAGTATCGGTGAAATATTTGGTCAATCCATTCCTCACCGTCGGCCTCGACTATCGCAATGTCAGCTTCGGTTCGGACGGCTTCGGCACGTCGAGCTACTATCGCAACGTTTATCTGCTCTCGATCAACGCCCGCATGTAGTTGGCAGATGCGATGCGCATAAAAAAACCGGCCGCTGGTGTGGCCGGTTTTTCCGTTTCGGATCGTGGCTCGTCAGCCTGGCCCTGGGCCCGCCTTGGCATCATGCGGATGAGCGGCCGGCGCTTTCTTGTCCTTCAGCACCAGGCGGTGGCACGTGTTCCAGATCTTCTTCGTGAACTGCTTCGGGTCCTTGAACACCCGGACGCAGCGGGCGCGCCAGTCCTCATCGGCGGCATAGGTGCCGCTGAAGCCGCCGATCTCAACCCCGCCGCCACCACCGCCACCGCCGCTTTCGACCAGCGCCGCCTGAGCCGACGTCCCCGAGCCGGGGGTTGCGCCCGATCCGGTGGTCGTGCCCGTGTTGGTGGTGTTGTTGACGGTGCTGCCGAGAGTGGTCACAGCGCCGCCCACGGTCGATGTCGTGTCACCAACCGTGGTCGAGGCCGTATCGCCCAGGTTTGTCGTCGCGCCGCCGGCCGTGGTGCTCGCGGTATCGCCCAGGTTCGTCGTCGTGTCGCCCGCGGTATCGCCTAGATTCGTCGTGGTGCCGCCGAGCGTTCTGGCAAAACTGCGAAGCGTGGAGGTGGTGGCACCGGTTGTCGTGCTGCCGGCATCGCCCAGATTGGTCGTCGTTGAACCGAGGTTGGTTGTGGCGGTATCGCCCAGAGTTGTTGCTGTATCTCCCAAGTTCGTCGTCGTCGCGCCGACATCGGTCGTTGCCGTGTCGCCCAGGTTCGTGGCATCGCCAGCCACGGTTGTGGTCGTATCGGCCGTTGCCGGGGCGATCCGTGCCAGCCGGCTGAAGGTTCGCGGGCTGACATTCGCGGTCGCGTCGGTCGTGCCGGGCACGCTTCCGTCCTGCGTGACGTCGGCGGTGACCGGCTGAGCGCTCGGATTTGTCGTCACGGTCGCGTTGACCGTGCCGTCGCCGACGGTGGTGCCGCCGGTGCCGGTTTGATCGCCCGCCGGGTTCACCGCCGCGACGTTGACGCCGGCCGGATCATTGGTGCCGGCACCGCCGCTATTGTCGCTGCCGGTCGGCGTCTGAACAAGCGCCGCGATATTGCCGGAGGCGGCGGAAGCGCCGCCCGGCGTGCCGTCACCGGTATTGCCGGTGCCGGTATTGGCGGCGTTCAAAGCACTGACGTTCGACGTCGTCGCCGCGTTGCTGCTGCCGTCGCCACTGTCGCCGGTGCTGGCGTTGTTGCCGTTGAGAACGCCGGCATTGGTGCTGGAGAGCGCCTGCCGCGCGAACGAACGATTGCCGGTCTGGCCGGTGCTGTTGCCGGCGGAATTCAGAACGCCGGCATTGCTCGATGCCAAGCCCGACGCTCCGCTGTTGCCGTTATCGCCGGTCACGCTGGCCGGTCCGTTGAGCACGCCGGCATTGGTCGACGCGGCGCCGCCGTTGCCCGCGTTGCCGCTGTCGCCCGTGGTATTGCCGGCGAAGTTGGCGACACCGGCATTCGTGGTGGTCGCCGCCGGGCTGGTGCCGGTGTTGCCGCTATCGCCGGTCGTGGTGCCGGGCCCGTTGAGGACGCCGGCATCGGTCGTTCCGGCGCCGCCGGTGCCGGTATTGCCGCTTTGGCCGGTATTGCCGCCGGTGAAGTTGGCGATGCCGGCATTGCTTGAAGCCAGCGGATTGACGCCGGTGTTGCCGGTGTTGCCGGTCGCGACGCCGGGACCATTGAGGACGCCGGCATCGGTGGACGCCGCGCCGCCGTTGCCGCTGTTGCCATTATCGCCGGTCTGGTTGCCGGCGAAGTTCAAGGCGGCTGCATTGGTCGACGCCACGCCGCCGTCGCCTGTGTTGCTGGAGTTGCCGGTGGCGTTGTTCGGACCGTTGAGAACGCCGGCATTGGTTGAGGCGGGGCTGCCTGCGCCAGCGTTGCCGGTGTCGCCGGTCTGGTTGCCGGCGAAGTTCAGCACGCCTGCGTTGGTCGAAGCCAAGCCGCCGTCGCCTGTGTTGCTGGAGTTGCCGGTGGCGTTGTTCGGGCCGTTGAGAACACCGGCATTGGTTGAGGCGGGGCTGCCCGCGCCAGCGTTGCCGGTGTCACCGGTCTGGTTGCCGGCGAAGTTCAGCACGCCCGCGTTGGTCGACGCCACTCCATCGCTGCCTGTGTTGCCGGAATTGCCGGTGGCGTTGTTCGCGCCGTTCAGAACGCCGGCGTTGGTCGAGGCAACGCCGGTCGCACCGGTATTGCCGCTATTCCCGGTCGTGGTACCAGGTCCGTTGAGAACGCCAGCATTCGTATTCGCTACCGGGTTTGCACTGTCGCCGGAATTGCCGGTGGTGCCGCCCGCATTATTGAGAACGCCGACATTGGTGTCGGTGGCGGGATTATTCTGCCCGTTCTGGCTACCGGTCGTGGTGTTGGCGCCGTTCAGCAGGCCGACATCCGTGCTGGCGACGCCCGCGTTACCCGACGAACCTGTCGTGCTCGAGGGCGCGTTGAAGCCGTCGACGGTCGTGGTGGCGGGCGTGCTGGTGCCCGACTCATCGACGTTGGTGCTGACCGTTGCGCCCTGTGTGTGGCCGTCGCCGAGCGTGACCGTCGCCTCTGGATCGTTGACGACCTTGGCGTTGACGCCCTTCTTGCCGCCGACGCTGGCGGTTTCCTGCTTCGGATTCGTCGTGACTTTCGCGAGTTTGCCGCCGACCTTCTTGTGCGGAATAGCCGCCGTTTCGATGCGGGTCGATGTCTGCTTTGCCGCGCGGCGGGTGTGCGGCACCGGGCCGACCGAACTCGCGCTGTTGCTGAAATTGGCCGCGCCCGAGAAGAAGTTCGGGCTGCTGACACCTGTCGTGCCACCCGAGGAAAAGCTGCTGCCGGCAGTGCCGACGCCGCTGCTGACGCCGCCGACGCCGCTGCTCACACTGCCGACGCCGCCGCTGACACCGCTGCTCACACCGCCGACGACGCTACCCACGCTGCTGCCGACACTGCCGAGGCCGCCGCTCAAGCCACCGGTGCTCAGAAGGGTGTGGCCGCCAACCCCGACATTCACGCCGCCGGCGAAAACCGGACTGGCGAGAGTAAGAGCGCCGATCGCAACACCGGCGCGAAGCAAACGCTGAAAATTTCTTGAATCGTTGCCCATGACTTCTGTCCAATTCCATTGGGGTGAAGCTCATCAACTCAACCCAAGGGTGGAGGCATCGGTTCACGATGATTCGAATTGGATATTTTCACGAAGTCGTGAGCGCTCAGGAACTTAAAGTTCCAGAGAGGAACTCTCATTCGCGTTGCATTGCGCGAATTAGCGATCCCGGTTCAAACGCGGATCGGCGCTGTTGTTCTGCAACGTGAGCTGGATTGCCTCGCGTAGCACCGCGTATTGTTCCTTCGGCCACTGCGCGACGGGAATATCGGCGAGCAGCTTCGCCGATGTGCCGAACACCACGACGCGGTCGCCGACGCCGATGGCTTCTTCCAACTGATGCGTAATGAGAATGGCGGTCGAGCCGCATTCGCGCGCCAGTGCCAGAAAAGTTTCACGCAGTTCCGCCGCCGTCACTTCATCGAGATGGCCGAAGGCCTCGTCGGCCAGCAGGATGTCGGGCTGCACCACGAAAGCGCGCGCGATGGCGACGCGCTGGCGCATGCCGCCGGACAGTTCGTGCGGATAGGCGTTGATGAAGTTGCCGAGGCCGAGCCGCTTGAGCCACGTCATGGCGCGCTCGCGTTGCTCGGCTTCGGGCAGGCCGATCAGTTCGAGCGGCAGCTTGGCGTTGTCCAGCGCCGAGCGCCACGGGAGCAAGCGGTCCTGCTGAAAGACGGTGGCGATCTTGCCGCGGAAATAATCGAAATCGGCATGCGGACTCTTGTCGCCGATGCGTAGCGTGCCTTCGGTCGGCGGCTCCAGCCCGATCATCATGTCGAAGAAAGTGGATTTGCCGCAGCCGGTCTGGCCGACGATCGCCACCACTTCGCGCGGCGCGATGGTGAGATCGAGCCGGTCGATGGCGACCACGGCCTGGCCGCTGGTCGCCTGCCAGAACACCTTGCGCAAGCCCCGCACCTCGATGGAAGGAGGGCCGCCCGTTGCCGCGATATTCATGTGCGCCACCGCAGCAGCCGGTGCTCGACGCGCGCGACCACCGCTTCCAGCATGAACAGCAGCGCCACCAGCACGATGGTCCAGGCGAACACGTCGGCGACCGAGAACAGTTCCTGCGCCACCGACAACTGATGGCCGATGCCGGTAACGGCGCCGACCAGTTCGGCAATCGTGACGACGCGGATCGCCAGGCTGATATTGACTTTCCAGCTTGTGAAGATGGTCGGCACGATCGCCGGCAGCATCAGCTTGATGAAAAACTGAAACGTCGTCGGCCGGAACGACTGCATCATGTGACGCAGTTCGCGCGGCACGCTGCGCATGGCGTCGAGCGTGTCGACCAGGAACACCGGCCCGCACACCACGACCAGCACGAAACCGATGCGGAATTCGACGCCGGGAAACCACAACACCGCGAACAGAATCCACGACACCACAGGCGCCGCCATGAACAGGCGGATGATCGGGTGCAGATATTTTTCCAGCGAATGCGAGCGGTACATCGCCATCGCCAGCGCCAAGCCCAGCACGAAGGATGCGACCAGCGCCGCCATCACGCGCGCCAGCGTGACGGCGATGTCGAGCGGCGTGATGGTGCCGATGCTTTTGGCGATTTTCACCAGGCTCGGGATGGCGAAGGGCGGAATGCCGAGTACCGGCGCGAGATGCGACAGCACTTCCCAGCAGGCGGCAAAGATCAGCAGCGAAACCAGCGTGTGCCGGGGGAAGGTGAAATTCCGGACCGGCTCGCGCAGTTCGTCATTCGACGCGGTCATTGATCAGGGCGCGTAGATGATCTTGGCGTCCGGCATTTTCTCGTAGAAACCGGCCTTGACCGCGCGCTCCATCATGTCGGTGATCGACTTCTTGATGGCGGGCTCCCAGGCCGGTTTGACGATCATGCTCAGCCGCTTGCTCTCGACCGCAGCGGTGAGAATGCCCGGCGGGAGTTTCAGCGTCTCGTTGGCGATCTTGTCGGCCGCCGCGGTCTCGTTCTGAAAGATGTCGGCGACGTCCTGCAGCGCCGCCAGCAGCATCTTCGGTCCGTTCGGCACGCGCTTGATCGCGTCGGCGCGCATGGCGGCCACGATCTCCCAGCCGGCTTCGCCGGTGATTTCCTTCCAGCCCTCGGCGCCGTTGAAGATCACCTTCCAGTCCGGATTCTGCTTGGCGATGATGCTGGCCAGCGGTTCGATCACCAGTGCGGCGTCGACGCGGCCAGCTTCAAGCTGCGCCCGCGCCACGGCGAAATTGGCGTTGACCGCCGTAATGTCCTTGCCCAGGTCGATGCCCTTGGCGCCGGCATAGATCTTCACGACCTGGAACTGCGAACTCCCCATGTCGATCGCGAGCTGTTTGCCCTTGAGGTCGGCCAGCGACTTGATCGCCGGATCTTTGGCGAAGATCACGAGGTCGGCGAGGGTGAAGCCGGTGCCGACGATCTGCAGCGGCACGCCTTCCTGATAGAGCTTCTGAAAGATCGTCGGCCCGCCGATCAGCACGTCGGTCTCGCCGGTGGCGAAGGCTGCATAGAACGCCGAGATCGAGGGGTAGGCGTGGATGTCGAGTTCGAAGCCGTTCTTGGCGTCGATGCCGCGCGCCTTCATGATGTTCCAGACCAGCGGGTTGAACACCGGCAGCGTCAGGCTGGACACTTTGATGACCGGCTTCTGCTGCGCCTGCGCGGGCATAAAGCCGGCAAGGCCGAAAACGATAGCCGCGCTCAAGACGGTAAAATGGCGTCGCGATAGACCGAACATAGACAACTCCCCCAGAATTTCCGGTGCGGGCATTGCCGCAAACGCGTTTCTTTTTGGCCGGTTCAAGCCATTGGGCCCAATCCGGCGGCCATGCGCAATCGATCTTTGACGCGGTGACTTTACTCGGCTTTCGTTTGTGTGCAAATAATCGCTGTCCCGTTGTCGGAGTGCGTGATGCCGCATATCGCCGCACAAGATGGCACCCGGTTGTATTACGAAGAGGCGGGCGCCGGCGCGGCCGTCGTCTTCGTGCACGAATATGCCGGCGACTACCGCACCTGGGAGCCGCAGATGCGGCATTTCGCCCGCTCCCACCGCTGCATCACGTACAGCCAGCGCGGTTATCCGCCGTCCGACGTGCCGGACGATGGCGCCAAATACAGCCAGGACATCGCCCGCGACGACGTCGTCGCCGTGATGGATGCGCTGAAAATCGACAGGGCCCACGTCGTCGGCCATTCCATGGGCGCCGCCACCGCGCTGCATGTCGGCATTCATTATGCGAACCGCTGCATCTCGGTGGTCGCCGCCGGCTGCGGCTATGGCTCCAGCGCCGACCCGGTCAAGGTCGAGGAGGCGAGGGCGCAGTCCCGCGAAACCGGCCAGATGTTTGCCACCGAAAGCATGGCGGTTGCCGCGCCGCGTTACGCCGACGGCGCCACGCGCCAGACCCACAAGAACAAAGACCCGCGCGGCTTTGCCGAATTCGCCAAAATGCTGGGCGAACATTCGGCGACCGGCCATGCGCTCACCATGCTGCATTTGCAGGCCAAACGGCCGACGCTGTGGGACATGGAAGCCGATCTGAAGAAATTTACGCCGCCGCTGCTGGTCATCGTCGGTGACGAGGACGGCTGGTGTCTCGATGCCAGCATCTTTCTCAAGCGCACGGCGCCGACTGCGGGTCTGCTGGTCATTCCGCGCTCCGGCCACACTATCACTAGCGAGGAGCCGGCGGCCTTCAACGCCGCGCTCGCCGATCTGTTTGCCAACGCCGAAGCAGGGCGCTGGATGTCACCCAGGCCGGGCTGATCATGAACGGCGCCCACCTGCCCGAAACGTGGCACAACCTCTACCTCATGCTCGGCACTTCGTCGGCGGCTCTCATCGGTCTGCTCTTCGTCGCGACGTCTCTGCATCTCAGCGAGATTGTCAACGACGCGGTCTACAAGCTCCGCGCGGAGTACACGACGCTTATCATGCTCGGTACGTTGGTGCAGGCGACGGCCATCCTCACGCCGCAGCCGTTGCAGATTCTCGGTGCCGAAATTCTGGCCATGAACCTGCTGGGCATTTCGTTTCCCTTCCAGCTCTTGCACAAGGCCGGCAAGGTCCAGGCCTCGCCGCGGCGGGGCGGATTCTCGACCCGCCGCGCGGCGTTCTTCATCACGGGATATTTGTTCGGCATCGCCGGGAGCGCCGTAACGGCGGCCGGCGCGGAATGGGGCATGTATCTCGTCACGGCCAGCTACGCGAGCAGCCTGATTGCCTGCATTTGGAACGCCTGGATGATCATGTTGGGCGTAGGGCAAAGCGAAAAGAAACACGCGCGTTGAAAACGGAGAAATGCGATGGACCTGAAACTTAAAGGCAAGACGGCCCTCGTCACCGGCGGCTCAGAAGGCATCGGCAAGGGCATCGCACTCGCGCTCGCGAAGGAAGGCGTCGATGTCGCGATCTGCGCACGCCGCATGGAGCCGCTTGAGGCCGCTGCCAAGGAGATCGCCAAGGAAACCGGCCGCAAGATCGTCCCGATCACCGCCGATCTGCGCAAGGACGGCGACGCCAGGAATTTCATCGAAGCCGCCCACAAGGCGCTCGGCCGCGTCGATATCATGATCAACAATGCCGGTTCGGCGGCCGGCGGCGTCATCGAGCATCTCACCGAAGACGACTGGGACAAGGGCTTGCAGCTCAAGTTCATGGGCTACGTGCGCTGCCTGCGTTACGTGCTGCCGCTGATGGTCAAGCAGGGCGGCGGCCGCGTCGTGAACCTCATCGGCAATGACGGCGTGAAACCGTCGTACTGGGAAATCTGCCCGGGTGCGGCCAACGCCGCCGGTCAAAACCTGACGATGTCGCTCGCCGGCCAATATGGCCGCGACAACATCTCCTTCGTCGCCGTCAATCCGGGCCCGGTGCGCACCGAACGCTGGGCGGGTCTGGTCGACGCCATGGCGCGCGACATGAAAATCCCGCGCGAACAGGCCGACAAACTGGCGCCGGCCTCGATCCCGATGGGCCGCATCGCTGAAGTGGAAGAAGTAGCAAACCTCGTCGTCATGCTGGCGTCGCCGATGATGGAAATGGTCAACGGCACCATGATCGAAATCGACGGCGGTCAGGACAAGGCGCTGATGGACCGCTTCCGCGACCGGCCGAAATAAGCGCGTGAGCCATGAAAGCGACTGCAGGTTTTTCGAGAAGCTGATGCGGATGGACGTACGCAAATGATCGCGATTTTCGAGCATGACATATGCAAACAAAATGCTCAGCGGTGGCGCATTTCGTGCCATAGGCCTTGCTTGACAAGCCTGCCGCCGCGGTCAGACTATTTGCGTACAAACAGTAAGCTCGGCCACAGGCGCAGGAATTGATCTGAGATACGCGGAGCCGCGTCGCGGCCCGCCGTCACGCAGGGGGAGCCAAGTTATGAAGCCTAAGTCTCACGTATTGCTCGCACTTGCCGTCGCAGCCGGATTTGCCACGCAGGCTCGCGCGCAAGACACCATCAAGATCGGCGAACTCAACAGCTACAAGACGCAGTCGGCCTTCCTCGATCCTTACAAGAAGGGCATGGAGCTCGCGCTTGACGAGGTCAACGGCAAGGGCGGCGTGCTTGGCAAGAAGCTGGAACTGGTCGTGCGCGATGATGGCACCAATCCGGGCGAGGCGGTGCGCGTCGCTGAAGAGCTGATCACCCGCGAAGGCGTGGTGATGATCGCCGGCACCTTCCTGTCGAACATTGGTCTCGCCGTGACGAACTTCGCCGCGCAGAAGAAAGTGTTCTTCCTCGCCGCCGAGCCGCTGACCGACAAGATCACCTGGGCCAACGGCAACAAATACACCTATCGCCTGCGTGCCACGACTTACATGCAGACGGCGATGCTGATGCCGGCCGCAACCGGTTTCAAGAAGAAGCGCTGGGCGTTGGTCTATCCGAACTTCGAATATGGCCAGGCCGCCGCCGAAGCCTTCAAGACGCTGATGAAGAAGGCACAGCCGGACGTCGAATTCGTCACCGAACAGGCGCCGCCGCTCGGCAAGATCGACGCCGGCGCCGTGGCACAGGCCATCGACGATGCCAAGCCGGACGCGATCTTCAATGTGCTGTTCGGCGGCGATCTCGCCAAGTTCGTGCGCGAAGGCAACACCCGCGGCGTGTTCAAGGA
>CAITEM010000316.1 GCA_903891395.1 uncultured Hyphomicrobiales bacterium
CCGGCTATCGTACGCATAGTCCTGCTGGAACTGGAAATCGCCGGGAAGCTGGAGCGGCACGGCGGCGCATTGGTATCGCTGATATAACGTGCGATACGGATCGTGATTCATTGGAAGCCTTCGCATGGTCGGCCGATATCTCGGCGCTTTAGCGGTTCTGCTCGCATTGCTCGGCGCGCCGTCATTTGCGCAGGAGCAATCCTTCGCCGCTTTCCAAACCGAGTTGTGGCCCGACGCGCAGGCCAAAGGCATCACCCGCGCCAACTTCGATCTGGCGATGCGCGGAGTCACGTCGGACCCGCGCGTCATCGCGGCCACCAAACGGCAGCCGGAATACGGCAAGCCGGTCGGCGCCTACATCAATGACATTGTGTCGCAGGGCCGTGTCACGCGCGGCGGCGCCAAGGCCAAGGAATGGTCGCAGACCTTCGACGCCGTGGAAAAGAAATTCGCCGTCGAGCGCTGGATCCTGCTGTCGCTATGGGGCATGGAAACCGACTACGGCGCCGCCAAGGACAAGTGGGATGTGTTCCGGTCCCTGTCGACGCTGGCTTACGTCCGCTACCGCCATCCTTATTTCCGCAACGAGTTGATCGTCGCGATGGGCATCATGCAGAACGGCCATTTCGCGCGCGAGCAGATGGTGAGTTCATGGGCCGGCGCCATGGGACAGACCCAATTCATGCCGACCAACGTCGTCGACTTCGCCATCGATTTTTCCGGCGATGGCAAGGCCGACATCTGGAACAACGTGCCGGACGCGCTCGGATCGACCGGCAACTACATTCACAAAGGCGGCTGGAAGTACGGCCTGCCCTGGGGCTTTGAAGTCACCATCCCGAAAGGCTTCGACTATATGCAAAGCCGCGGAAGTTTCGCCGATTGGCAGCAACGCGGCCTGCGGCGTGCCGACGGCAAGGCATTTCCGTCGTCCGGTCCCGGCATTCTGTTCTTCCCGGCGGGCGCCGCAGGTCCTGCCTTCCTGGTCACCGACAATTACGCCGTGCTCAAGGAGTACAACAACTCCGACGCCTATGCGATCGCGGTCGGCCATCTCGCCGATCGCATGAAAGGCGGCGCGCCGATCAAGACCGCTTGGCCAACCGACGATCGTCCTTTGCCGCGTGACGCCCGCGTCGCCTTGCAGAAAAAACTGGCGGCGCTCGGCTACAAGGTCAACGAATTCGACGGCCACGTCGATTTCGATTTGCGCGACAACATCCGCACCGAACAGGCCAAATTCGGCATGGTGCCCGACGGCAATCCGACGGCCGCGTTTCTCGACCGCCTTGGCGTGAAGGCCGGGAACTAGCGGCGCCCGTTCGGCGCGCAGGTGTGGCGGGCAGAGCTTTCCGCGTCCAGGCTGCCGTCAGGTCCAAATGACATCCATTTGATACGCATTACTGGAATTATGCATCTTTTAGTTGCACCCTGTAATTGCCGTCCTGATGCCCAGATTCGCTGTTTCTAAACGCCTCCGAGGCTAGGCTGATTTGACACCTGGGGTCGCCTTCCCCATGTTCCCGGCGAAGCAAGCGGCCGATTCAGCCTCGGGCCGAAGTGGCCCTGGCAGTTAACCCATTGGATTTGCATGATAGTTGTCGTTGTCGAGTCGCCTTACAAGGCGAAGACGATCAACAAGTATCTTGGACCCGGCTACGAGGTGCTCGCCTCGTTTGGGCATATCCGCGACCTGCCGGCCAAGGATGGGTCGGTCGATCCGGACGACGGTTTCAAGATGCTGTGGGAGGTCGATCCGCAATCCCAGAAGCGGGTCAACGACATCGCGCATGCGCTCAAGGGCGCAGACACCCTCATTCTCGCGACCGACCCGGATCGCGAAGGCGAAGCCATTTCCTGGCACGTCCTCGAAGCGCTCAATGAAAAGAAGGCGCTGAAGGGCCAGAAGGTCGAGCGCGTCGTCTTCAACGCCATCACCAAGCAGTCGGTGACCGAGGCGATGAAGCATCCCCGCGCCATTGACGACGCGCTGGTGGACGCCTACCTCGCCCGCCGCGCGCTGGATTATCTCGTCGGCTTCACACTGTCGCCGGTGCTATGGCGCAAGCTGCCGGGCGCGCGCTCGGCCGGCCGCGTGCAATCGGTCGCGCTGCGGCTGGTCTGCGACCGCGAACTCGACATCGAAAAATTCGTCGCCAAGGAATACTGGTCGATCGTCGCCAAGCTGGAGACGCCGCGCGGCGACGTGTTCGAAGCGCGCCTCACCGGCGCCGACGGACAGAAGCTGCAACGCCTCGACATCGGCACCGGCGTGCAGGCTCATGATCTCAGAGACGCGCTTGAGGACGCCAAGTTCGTCGTGTCGTCGGTGGAAGCGAAGCCCGCGCGGCGCAATCCGCCGCCGCCTTTCACCACCTCGACGATGCAGCAGGAGGCCAGCCGCAAGCTCGGCTTCGCGCCGGCCATCGCCATGCGTCTGGCGCAACGGCTTTATGAGGGCGTCGAGATCGACGGCGAGACCACCGGCCTCATCACGTATATGCGTACCGACGGCATCGATATCGCGCCGGAGGCGATCGCCGACATCCGCAGCATGATCGGCAAGAACTACGGCAAGGAA
>CAITEM010000317.1 GCA_903891395.1 uncultured Hyphomicrobiales bacterium
CGGTCAACCGCCGCGAATACGGCCCCGGCCAGCACGGCCAGCGCCGCAAGAGCAAGCTCTCCGACTTCGGCGTGCAGCTCAAGGCCAAGCAGAAACTGCGCGGCTATTACGGCAACATTTCCGAGCGCCAGTTTCGCTCGATCTACGACACCGCTATCCGCATGAAAGGCGACTCGGGCGCCAACATGATCGGCCTGCTTGAGCGCCGTCTCGATGCGGTCGTCTATCGCGCCAAGTTCGTGCCGACGGTGTTCGCCTCCCGTCAATTCATCAACCACGGCCACGTCAAGGTGAACGGCAAGCGCGTCAACATTCCGAGCTTCCGCTTGAAGGTCGGCGACGTCGTCGAGGTCAAGGAAGCGTCGCACCAGATGAACCTGGTGCTCGAAGCGCAGGCTTTGTCCGAGCGCGACGTGCCCGATTACATCGAAGTCGATACCAACAAGCTCACCGCCAAGATGTCGCGCATTCCGGTGTTCACCGATGTGCCCTATCCGGTTCAGATGGAGCCGCATCTAGTGGTGGAATATTATTCGCGCTAACCGCTAGCGCTGCATACCTGCCAAATCCCCCGCTCCCAAGGCGGGGGATTTTTCTATTCATATACCCAAGCGTTTGCCTGATCGCCTCGCCCCGGCCGCATGAGGCCGACCGGCTTTTATTTGCCCTATCCGGGCACGAGCATCGCCGAACGTAGGGATGGCGCTTGCTTGTTTGTCGCGCGACCCTGAGCCATATGGCAGTCGTCAGCAGTCTCTATCGTTATCCGGTCAAGGGGTTGAGCGCTCTAGCGCTCCCCCAAGTGGCCCTGGCCGCCTCTGCGCCGTTTCCGTTCGACCGCGTCTTTGGGCTGGCGCGACCTGGCACAATCTTCGACCGCACCGACCCGCAATGGGCCAAGAAGGGCCTGTTCGTCATGCTGATGCTCGACGAAGCCCTGGCACGTATCACCACCGAACTCGACGTCGCCACGCGCCGCATGACTGTCTCGAAGGACGGCCGCCACGTGGCGCACGCCGATCTCGATGACGAGGCAGGACGCGCCGAACTCGAAAACTTGATCTGGACGCTGCTGCCTGCCCTGCCCGCGCCGCCGACTCTGCTGGCGTCGCGCGCTGGTCATTTCATGGACAAACCGGACAACGTCATATCGCTGATCAACTTGGCGACCGTGCGCAGCCTGGAAGAGCGCTGGGGTTATCCGATCAACCCGCTGCGCTTTCGCGCGAATATCTACATCGATGGCATCGCACCGTGGGAAGAGTTCGACTGGGTCGGCAGCGACATCGCCATCGGCGGCGTAACGTTCACGGTCGATCGCAAGAACGGCCGCTGCGGCGCGACCAATGTGAATCCAGAAACCGCCGTACGCGACCTGAATATCCCGCAGGCGTTGCGGACGGATTTCGGCCACAAGGATCTGGGCGTATATCTGATCGCGCGTAACGCCGGATCTTTGGCCGCAGGCGATGCGGTGTCGCCGCCACAATCCCATCACACGTCGGCGGAAAACGGCCGCAGCGCCGACGTCATGCCCAACAGTTTTATGTGCCGCGGCTGCTTTTACATCTACGAGGAAACGAAAGGCGCGCCACAGCACGGCATTCCGCCGGGCACTGCCTTTACGTCTATTGCAGAAAACTGGCGCTGCCCGGACTGCGATACCGACAAAGCGGCGTTCCGTCCTTACACCGAGACGAAGCCGGCTTAAGTCGACGCGCCGGCCTTCACCGCGACGCCCGCGTCTTTAAGCGCCGTCTGCAATTCGCCGGCCTGGAACATTTCGCGCACGATGTCGCAACCGCCGACGAACTCGCCCTTGACATAAAGCTGCGGAATGGTCGGCCAGTTCGAATAGGCCTTGATACCGTCGCGCAGTTCGGCGTTCTCAAGCACGTTAAGGCCTTTGTAGCTAACGCCAAGGTGATCGAGGATCTGCACGACCTGTCCAGAGAACCCGCACTGCGGAAACTGCGGCGTGCCCTTCATGAACAGCACGACCTCGTTGGCCTTCACTTCATTGGCAATGAATTGCTCGATGCTCATGTTTTCAATCCTATCTGGCGTGCGGCCGTCACGGCGCGATCCTTACCCGAACCATATATGTAGCGCAGATTCCGCCGCCACCCCAAATGGGGCCGGAAAAGGTCAGGCGGCCGGTCTGACGTAAAACGTGCCGTCGACCTCGAAGATATCATTCTGGTTAAGCCCTGAAACCTGGAGGATTGTGCGCGGCGGATAGGCTTCGCCAGCCCATAGTTCCTCCTGCACCTTGTTCACCAAGGGACGCAGGGCCGCCATGTCTGTGACGTAGACCACCAGCCGGACGCAATCTGCCAGACCGGCGCCTTCCGATTCAGCGATCGTCTTCATGTTCAGGAAAGCCTGGCGGATGCGGGCTTCGTTGCCATCGACTAGCGCATTCGTCTTGGGGTCGATGCCACGCATGCCGGCGACAAACACGAAATCATCGGCACGTGCGGCAACATTCCAGGGGCCGGTCGGTGTGATCGCGCCCTTCGGCGATAAAATCCTGACGCCGGCCATGCGCGTTACGGTGTCCCGGTCTGCAGCGCGAGGGCGTGCAGCACGCCGCCCATCTGACCTTTCAGCGCCTGGTAGACCAGTTGATGCTGCTGCACCCGCGATTTGCCCTTGAATGAGGGTGCGATCACGGTCGCCGCATAGTGGTCGCCGTCGCCGGCCAGATCGCGGATCGTGACTTCGGCGTCGGGAATGCCCACCTTGATCAGCCGTTCGATTTCGCCAGCATCCATCGCCATCGGTAAAGCTCCTCCGCACGCCACAATACGCTTCCGGTGGCGCTTCGGGCACCCCAACGGCCTCTTTGCACCCAAAAATCTGCTGACGGCAGGCCGATCGGAATTGGCGCAGGCCGCCGAACTCAGGCCGCGCCGGCCATGTAATTCGGCAACCAGCCTTCAAATTTGGCATGCAAATCGCCGAGCGCGATGGCGCGTTCGCCCGGCAACGTCAGCGCATCGCCGCCGGTGGTTCCGATCTGCGACACCAGCACGCCAGCGTCCCGCGCAATCTCAATCACCGCCTTGGCCTTACCCGAAGGCACCGTCACCAGATAGCGCGCCTGGTCCTCGCCGAACCAATAGGCATGTGCCGGGATATCGTCCGGCGCGTCAGTCATCTTGGCGCCGACGTTGCCGGCCATCGCCATCTCGGCCACAGCAATCGCCAAACCACCGTCCGACAAATCGTGCACCGCCGTCGCGGTGCCGTCGAGGATCAGCCCGCGCACGAAGTCGCCGTTTTCGCGCTCCTCGATCAGGTCGACCGGCGGTGGCGCGCCCTCCTCGCGGCTGCACAACTCGCGTAGATACATCGACTGGCCGAGCCAGCCGGTGGTCTCGCCGACCAGGAGGATGGTTTCGCCTTCGCGCTTGAACGCCAGCGTCGCCGATTTGGTGAAATCCTCGATCAACCCGACGCCGCCGATAGACGGCGTCGGCAAAATCGCCTTGCCGTTGGTCTCGTTGTAGAGCGACACGTTGCCGGACACGACTGGGAAGTCGAGCGCCTTGCAGGCTTCGCCGATGCCGCGCACGCAGCCGACAAATTGACCCATGATCTCGGGCCGCTCCGGATTGCCGAAATTCAGATTGTCGGTGATGGCGAGCGGTCTGGCGCCGACGGCGGTCAGGTTGCGCCAGCATTCGGCCACGGCCTGCTTGCCGCCTTCGAACGGATCGGCCTCGCAATAGCGCGGTGTCACGTCGGTCGTCAGCGCCAGCCCTTTCGGCCCTTCGCCGACACGCACCACCGCGGCATCGCCGCCGGGACGCTGCACGGTGTTGCCGAGGATGATGTGGTCGTATTGCTCCCAGACCCAACGCTTCGAGCAGAGGTCCGGCGTCGCCAGCAGCCACTCCAGCGCATCGGCAAGACCGGCCTGCGCCTTGACGTCCTCAGCGTCGATGACCGGCAATTTCGCCGCGCTGACGAAAGGCCGTTTGTATTCCGGCGCGCTATCGCCCAATTCCTTGATCGGCAGGTCGGCCATCACCTCGCCGCGATGCTTCACGACGAAGCGCTTGCTCGGGTTGGTTTCGCCGATCACGGCAAAATCGAGCCCCCACTTGCGGAAGATGGCCTCGGCTTCTTTTTCCTTGTCGGGCTTGAGCACCATCAGCATGCGCTCCTGGCTCTCCGACAGCATCATCTCGTAAGCCGTCATGTTCTCTTCGCGGCACGGCACCTTGTCGAGATCGAGCGTGACGCCGAGATCGCCCTTGGCGCCCATCTCAGTGGCAGACGACGTCAATCCGGCCGCGCCCATATCTTGGATCGCGATGACGCAGCCTTTGTGCATGATCTCGAGACAGGCTTCGAGCAGCAGCTTCTCGGAGAAGGGGTCGCCGACTTGCACAGTCGGACGCTTCTCGTCGCTGTCGTCGTCGAATTCGGCCGAGGCCATTGAGGCACCGTGAATGCCGTCGCGACCGGTCTTGGAGCCGAGATAGACGATCGGCATGCCGACGCCCGAGGCGGCTGCGTAGAAAATCTTGTCCTTCTCGGCGATGCCGACCGCCATGGCGTTGACCAGGCAATTGCCGTCATAGCGCGCGTGGAAGCGCACCGAACCGCCGACGGTGGGTACGCCGAATGAATTGCCGTAGCCGCCGACGCCGGCGACGACGCCGCCGACCAGGTGCCGCGTCTTCGGATGTCCCGGCGCGCCGAAACTCAACGCGTTGAGGTTGGCGATCGGCCGCGCGCCCATCGTGAACACGTCGCGCAAGATGCCACCGACGCCGGTGGCGGCGCCCTGGTAGGGCTCGATATAGCTCGGGTGGTTATGGCACTCCATCTTGAACACGCAGGCCACTCCGTCGCCGATGTCGATGACGCCGGCGTTCTCGCCCGGACCCTGAATGACATGCGGCCCCTTGGTCGGCAGAGTCCGCAGATGGACTTTGGAGGACTTGTACGAGCAGTGCTCGTTCCACATCGCCGAGAAGATGCCGAGTTCGGTCAGCGTCGGCTCGCGGCCGATGAGGTCAAGCAGGCGCTTGTACTCGTCGGCTTTAAGACCGTGTTCGGCGACCAGTTCGGGCGTGATGGGGGGATTATTGTTGAACATTTCGCTCCAGGGGACCGGCGGCGGCTCACCGTGCCTAGCATGGTTCGAACCCCGATTTGGACAGGCTTATTCACGCCTTCCAGAGGAATTTCAGGGCTATTTTGCGGACGAAAACTGCCGGCAGGCCGTCAAATCAGGCCGCTTTGGCGAGATGCTCGACC
>CAITEM010000318.1 GCA_903891395.1 uncultured Hyphomicrobiales bacterium
ATGATGAACAGCGTCGTCGAGAACGGCACCGCGCGGCGCGCCCGCCTCGACGGCATCGCCGCTGCCGGCAAGACCGGCACTACCAACGCTTATCGCGACGCCTGGTTCATGGGCTACACTGGCAACTTCGTTTGCGGCATCTGGTTCGGCAACGACGATTACAGCTCGACCAACCGCATGACCGGCGGCGCCTTGCCGGCGATGACCTGGCACACCATCATGGAATACGCCCACCAGGGCGCCGAGATAAAACAGCTACCCGGCGTCGCTATCCCGTCGGTCAAGCAGGCGCCGGGCGTCGCCGATGCGAAAACGAACGCCGGCGAGCCGCCGCCACCGCGCCCGGCCGTGCTGTCGCGGCGGGGGGCCGACGTCCTCGTTCGCGTCGAGCGGATGATGGACGACGCCCAGCGCGCCTTGGGGCCGTCGATCCCGACAGTTTCGACCGAGAAAAAGCAGGTTTCAGCGCGGGACGCCGAAGGCGCCGTTGCTGCCGCGCTTGAAGATCGGGCTTCGGACAGGAATTAGCCGCCGCGCCGCGGCCGGCGTAGTCTCCCCTTCGAATCAAGCTTCCCCATTACCTGCGGATCTTTTCGTGCGGCTGCTTCTCGGATCGCTGTTTGCCCTGGCTGTCGCCGCAATCGTCGGCCTCGGCGCAACCTATCTTGCGCTGTCGCGTGGCGCCGCCTTCGGCTCGCTCACGATCGGCACCTGGACCGCCTGGCCGAAGACCGGAACCGTCGAAGCCGATCCTTACGCGCGGGCGACCATTGCGCGGACCGGACAACTGCCGGTCGCGCTCGGCGATGGCGTGTCTTTCACGACGCAGACCGATGACAACGGCAAGTTCCTCGACGGCCGCTGCGACGTGGTCGTGTCGGGCGTCACACCCGCCGCGCGCTTCTGGACCATGACGCTTTACAATGTCGAAGGTCAGCTCGCGGCCAATTCCGTCAACCGCTACGGCTTCACCAGCCAGGAAATCGTCCGCCACGCCGACGGCAGTTTCGAAATCGCAATTGCGCCGCGCGCCAATTCCGGCAACTGGCTGCCGACTGGCGGCGTCGAGCGCTATGCGTTGGTGCTGCGCTTCTACGACACGGCGGTCGGCGTATCGACCAAGGCCGGCCGCGAAGTCCCGATGCCGGCGGTAAGCACGAGGAGTTGCCCATGATCCGGTGGCTACTCTTGTTGCTTGGCGGCGCGCTGCTCGGCGGCATCGTGCATTTGGCGACCGTCATCATCATGCCGCGCACGGCGACCCAGGACGCCTATTCGCGGCTGTCGCCGATCGCACCGGTCAACACCGTCACCGCCCTGCCCGCGCCGACGCCGGACGCCGCGCCGATGCCGTTCATGGATCCGGCCTTCGCCACCGCGGTCTGTCGCTACGATCTCACGCAAGGCTCGCTGAAACTGACGGTGCCCGTCAGCCTCGCTTATACGTCTGTGTCGTTCTATACGCGCACAGGCGTGGCCTATTACGCGATCAACGACCGCGCCGCCGGCCGGCGCGTCATCGAGCTGGAACTGATGACGCCCGATCAGCACAGCCAATTGCCCGAGGACGAGGACATCACCGCCGCCGATCGCCTGATCGTGGAATCGCCGACGCTGACGGGCCTGATCGCGATCAGGGCACTGGCGCCTGAACCCGGCCTGGTGGCGATGGCGCAGAACACCATCGCCTCGGCCCGTTGTGCGCGGCAGGACGATCCTAAGGCGTCGCGTTGATCAGCGTGGATTGACGAGGCTGGTCTCGCGCGCCCATGGCAGCGCCGGCGAGCGATAGCGCACAATCATCGCCTGCATCTGATTGAGCGACTGCTCCACTTGCACCGCCTGCGGCGACGGCGTCGTGATGACGAGACGCTCGAGCGCGAAGCGATAGGCCGCAACGCGCTGAGCCAATCGCGCGCGCACCAGCGCCACCAGCGACGCGTTCTCGTGTAGGCGGCGCAGCACCTGATCGCGCTCACCCGCCGACAAGTCGCGCACATAGGCCAGGCTCTTCTTGCGTTTCTGGTCGATGTCGAGCACGCGCGAGGCGGCCTCGAAGAACGCCGGCAGCCGCGTGATGTCGTTGCGGATATCGTCGGTGATCTGCGCGTAGCGCGCCGCGGGCGAGCGATCGCGTTCGCCCAACAGATAATTCGCGTAGCTGGTCCGCGTCATGCCCGCGGTGCCGGCCGCGCCGTATTCGAGCGCCACGGCGTAAGGCTGCTGGCGCTCGTAGGGCGGCTCGATCAGCGGGAACGCGAGATCGCGCATCTGGCGCTCCTCGTCGGTCAGTTCGAAACTTGAGGCGGCCTGGGGGGCGGCTGCGGCGGGACCGAGCCAGTCGTGGATATCGTCGCGCACCAGCATCGGGCGCACTTCGCCGAAATCGCGGTTGGCGGTGCAGCCAGCGAGCAGCGCGAAGGCTGCGATCGCAAAAATCCGGCTGCGCCGCATGGTCTTTAGCGCGCGACGCGACGGCGGCGGCCGGCGCCGTTGCCGGTGTCCGGTTCGAGGCCGTTGCTGCCGTCCGGATCGCGTTCGATCCGGATCACCGGAAGAATGATGACGGTTGCGGGTTCGCTATGTGCGTCGATATAGCGGCCGCCACGCGCGTATCCCGCCTCGTCGGGAAATTGGATGACATCGCCCATTGCAGTCACCTTTCCGACCCGGCACAAAGACCCGGGGCGGCATCGTCAATTAAGGGGTTGCAAGGTTAACGCTCTGCTAACGCGCGCCGACTAATCTGGAGCCTCAAGTTCCGTAAAGTGCGTACCCCGCGATGACGAAGTTGCCCGCCTACCCCCATCTCGATGGCCTGGTCGATCTGGCCTGCCGCGACGGCGTCGATATCAGGCCGACGCTGCTGCGCGTCTTGACCGACCTCTATGTGCAGAAGCCGTCGCACAGCGACGCCGAAGAAACCCAATATATCGAGCTGGCGCTGGGCCTGATCGGCAGCGTCGACGCCGCCACGCGCGCCGCGGTCGCGGCCAGCCTCTCCCGCTATCCGGCGGCACCCGCCATGGTGCTCAACAGGCTCGGCGACGGCGACACATCCGGCGAAACCGGCACTGACGGCCTGACGGAGACGTTTTTCGCCGCCGGCGCCGACGCGCGGCGCACCATACTCGCGACACTCGATGTCGCCGCCGTCCACTCCCGCACGCCCGCACCGCCGGCGGGCGAAATGATCAGGCGCCTCGAAACCGCGGCGCTGCAGCACAATGCCGCCGAGTTCGGCCGCGTACTCGAACGCGCGCTCGGCGTCAGCGCATCCTTGGCCAAGCGCATCACGCGCGACCCTTCCGGCGAGCCGCTGGTGATTGCGGCCAAGGCCCTCGGCATGACCGCCGCCGTGGTCCAGCGTATTTTGCTGTTTCTCGATCCGGCCATCGGCCAATCGGTCGGGCGCGTCCACGGCCTGTCGCGCCTGTTCGACGATCTCGCGCCGGAAGCCGCACACCGCATGCTGGCGATTTGGCGCGAAACAGATACGCCGACGCAGAGCCAACCCAAAACCACCTACGAACCGGTTACCTGGGACGACGAGCGCCGCGGCGCCCGTCCGGCCGCGACCGAACGCCGCCGCGTGTCGCGCGACGAGCTGCCATCGCGCACCCGCAACGGCGGGCGCTGATTTACACCACCGCGTCGTCGAGGAAATTCCGGCCGGCGCGGTCTTCGACTTCGACAATCCAGACGTCCGGATCGTAGCGGATCTCGCGCAGCAACCGCGCCTCGATGCCGTCGTCGGCCGCCGGCGCCTCGCGCCCGAGGATCGGCGTGAACAGGCGCGCCGCCGGGTTGGCTTCGTCAAACGCCGCTTGCGGCGCGGGGCCATACAAGGTGCCGGTGCCGTCGAGCCGCGCGATCTTGATGTAGATGGCGCCGGCCTCCTCCGCGCCGCGGCGGCGCACGGCGGCGAAGGCGCCTTCGACGTGGCAGCGGCGCACATAGGCCGCCACCCAGATACCGGATTTCAAGCGCATGGGGATCAGTAGCACGGCGCCAGGCCGCGCCGCTATTCGAGCAGACGCCCCGTCATCGCCGCCAGTTCGCGCACGACCCCATCTGAAATCTGGCCGGTCACCGGCAGGCGGTGGTCGCGTTCGAATTTCTCGATCGCCGTGCGCGTATCGAGATCGTATTGCCCGGTCGGCCTGATCTGGCCGTAGCCGAAATCCGACAGCGCGCGCTGGATCGCCAGCACCCGCTTCGACGGCGCGATCAAGTCGGCGATCGGGTCGTTGCGCACCGGCGTCGCCGCCGGACGGTTCACTTTTGCGCCCGACGACAGAATGGCGCGCAACAGCATGTCGCCCGGCTCAGGGTTGATACGGACGCCGGACGCCTGGACGAAATCGCGCGACGCGGCGTCGGTCCTGGCACCCCAGATGCCGTCAACCGTACCGTCGTAAAAACCACGGCGCCCCAGTTCGCGCTGGATGCTGGCGATAAGCTGCTCGCGGCTCTGCGCCATCGGTGGTTCGGGCGCCGCGGCCGGCGGCGCGACCGGTTGCGCGACGACAGGCGCGGGCTGCGCAATGGCGGGTTGCTGTTGAACCTGAATCGGCCGCGCGAAGATCGGCGCCGGATGCGGCCCCTTCTGCAAGAACAACGCGTTGGTCGAGATCGAAATCATGGCAATAGTCGCCATCAGGCCGCCGACGAACTCGCGCGGATGCCGGCCTATGGCCGATGCCAATCCGCCGGCGCCATTGGGCTCGATCGCTATTTCGTTTCGGGTTCGCTTACGCACTCTTCCTCACTGGTCGCTTGACGGCCGTCACGAATTCGCTGGCTCGCTGGGTCACGAGCTTGATCGGATCGGCAGTGTTTTTGACGCCCTCGTAGTCGATCGGCAGACGCACCGTAATGCGGGTGCCTTCATTCAAGCGGCTGCGGATATCGATGTCGCCGCCATGCAATTGAACCAGTCCCTTGACGATGGACAGGCCGAGGCCCGAACCGTCATGCTTGCGGTCATAGGACGCGCGCGCCTGGAAGAACGCCTCGCCGAGCCGCGGCAGGTCGTCCTCGCCGATGCCGACGCCGGTGTCTTCCACCGCCACCGTGAGCATCGAACCGGCGCAGTTTGCGCTGACCGTCACCGTGCCGCCGCGCGGCGTGAACTTGATGGCGTTTGAAATCAGGTTGATCAGGATCTGGTTGAGCGCGCGGCGATCGACCACGACTTCGGGCAGTTCCGAGATCCGGGTTTTGAGCTCGACGCCGGCGTCGCGGGCTTTCAGCGCCAGCAAGTCACAGCAGCCGGCGATGGCTTTGGTCGGCACAAACGGTTCCGGCGCGATTTCGAAATTGCCGGTTTCCATTTTCGACATATCGAGAATGCCGTTGACCACCGACAACAGGTGGCGGCCCGACTCGTTGATCACCTTGGCGTATTCGACCTTGCGGGCATCGTCGAGCACGAGCGATTCGTCGAACATCATCTCGGAGAAGCCGATGATGGCATTGAGCGGCGTGCGCAGTTCGTGGCTCATGGTGGCGAGGAAGCGGCTTTTCGCATTATTGGCGCGTTCGGATTCGGCGCGGGCGATCTCGACGGCGCGTTCCTGTGTCTTGCGCTCGCTGACGTCGCGCAGCACGGCGACCACTTCGCCGTCACTCGCGGTGCCTGACATGCCGTCGAAGGGACGGCAGCGCATTTCAACCCAGACAAATTGTCCGGCCTGCGATTCGGCGCCGCCGCGGCGAATGCGGAATTCAACCGAACGGACGCCGCCGTGCGACGCGGCGTCGGCCAGCGCGGTCAGATAGGCCGGGCGGTCGGCGACATGGACACGTTCGAACAGGCCGTGACCGGACAGTTCGCCGGCGCCGGCACCAAAGAGTGTCTCGGCCGCCGGCGACACGAACAGCACGGCGCCGTTGCGGCCGTGGCGCGTGATGACGTCGGTGATATTGCGGGCCAGCAGGCGGTAGCGGTCTTCCTCGGCATAGAGCAACCAGAAGCTGGTGCGCGCCAGCGACTCGGCGCCGAGCGCCAGTCCCGTGGCATAGAGCGCGGCCGAGATGATGCCGAGCGCGGCCAGCGCGCCTTGTGCGCTGGCTTCCGTGGTCGCCGGCGGCAGCAGACCGGTGGCGCTGAAAATCAAAAGCAATCCGGCAGCCACCAAAGCAAATGTCGAGGCCAGCGCCACCACGCGGCGCGACGCCGAGAGCGCGGCCTCGAGCGGCACCAGCACCAGCCAGATCGCGGCGAACGATCCAATGCCGCCGGTACACCAGGCTACCACGCCGACCAATCCGGTGAGCGCGAGCGAGGACAAGACGTGCGCACTTTCATAGCGTCCGGTGCGCGACAGGAAATACGCGATCATGATCGGCGCCACCAGCCAGGCGAAGACGCCGACTTCGAGCGGGCCAGGCACGCCGCGAAAGACAATGTAGGCCGGGAAGCTGGCGAGCGCGGCAAAGCTGCCGAGCAGACGGGGCGCAATGAAGGCGCGGTGGCGCGCCGCGGTCAGCGCGTCCTGCTGCGCCGCCGGGTGCACCAGCGCATCGACATAGTTCCACACTGGTGTGAGGACACTCACGATTCCTGTCCACGTCTTTTCGACGCGCCCCTTTTTTCATTTTTGAACCTAGCCAGCCCCGCTTAAGCGAACGCTAAAACCGGAGGTCCGCGGAGGCGCCGCGCGCGTCGGCACGCCATTTTCGGAACATTCGGACGTTCCATTCAACGGGCATGGTGAAATTTGTCTTTCTGAAAATCGTGTTTCGGCCTCAGGCCGCTTAATCCTTACCGCTGCGCTAACCATACCCGGCGCGATGAAGCCCGTGCACGCCAGACGCGACGGGCGATCGTTACAATTTTAATCAAATGCGGTCTTCTCGCATTTGACTCAAATTAGCGTCATATTCGCGTCGATTTAGCCCAAAAATGTCGGTTCATTCCCAACGACAGCTTCAAGGCTGTCTGCTAGTTTTTAAATCAAGACGGCGGGGATAGCCGTTGGGGATAATGGGTAGGGTCATGTTCTTTTTGCTTCGCATGGCGTTCTGGTTGACCGTCGTTTGTGTGCTGCTGCCGGGCGGCAGCAACAACACGTCTCCGGACGCACAGATCGACGCGGCACAGGCGGCATCATTCGCAACCGCCGCGGTGTCGGATGCTCGCGGCTTCTGCGATCGTCAGCCCGACGCGTGTAACGTCGGCGGCAAGGTCGCCGTCGCGATCGGCCACAAGGCCGAAGCCGGCGCCCGCACACTGATCGAGTTCATCACGGCCAAGGTCAATGAGAAGTCTGCACCGGCCGACAAGGCGACTTCGAAGATGGTCGCGCCGTCCGGTCAGAGCGCGCAATACGGCGTTCCGAACGGAACACTGACGCAAGGCGATATGGCCCCAACCTGGCACGCGCCGGTTCCGCTGCCGCCGCGCCGCGAAGCCCGCGCCGCCCGTCCGGCCGTCTAAGCCAGCACAAAAACCGAATGGCCGGGACCGTGGCCTCCGGCGCCATTGCGGCCTATATACCCGTTCGAAACCGCTTGAACGGGTGCCATGACGTCAAACATCGACGATATCGTTGAGAATTTCGCCCTGCTCGACGAGTGGGATGACCGCTATCGCTACGTCATCGAGCTCGGCAAGGCACTGCCGCCGATGCCGGACGGCGACCATACCGACGCCAACAAAGTGCAAGGCTGCGCCAGCCAGGTGTGGCTGGTCACGCATGTGTCGCCAGACGGCGCCGCCGGGCCGGTGCTGACCTTCGAAGGCGACAGCGACGCGCATATCGTGCGCGGGCTGGTCGCGATTTTATTGGCGCTCTATTCCGGAAAAACGGCGCAGGAGATCCTGGCGACCGACGCGCTGGCGCTGTTCGAGCGTATCCGGCTGCGCGACGGTCTGACGCCGCAGAGATCCAACGGCCTGCGCTCGATGGTCGAGCGGGTGCGCGGCGAAGCCACGGCCGCGTTGGCGGACGCGGCATAATTCGTTCGTCACTCCACGATGAATCCGGCGCCATCGGCGAGCCATGTGCGAATGGGCGCCTCGCCTTTGCCGGTCGCTTTCGCGGCATAGCCGTAATGGCGGGCCAACCGGTCCAGTGCGAGTTTCAGCACGATCTTCGCCGACCGCGTCGGCCAGGACCGTTCGCGTTCAATCCCTTCAAGGCCTTTCAGAAAACAGCAGACGTCGACCAGCAGGCCTGAAAACTCCGGACCCACCGCATCGAGCGCCTGACGGACGCGCTGGCGCGACGCAATCATCGTCTCGGTGAAAGTACCAGCGCGATCGCCGCGACGATCCGCCGAAATCGGGCTGGACCAGTTCGACGTCGTGCGCGGCATCAGGTTGGCGCAGGTGAAGTCGGCCCGCAGCCGTTCGCCGGCCTGCAATTGGTACGCCTCGATCAGCGGCCGGCCGTCGCGGCCGCGCCGGCGCGCCAGCCAGGCCAGCGGGCTTTCCGCTTCGTCGATGGTGACGCTGGCAAAACCGTGTTCGGTGGCGATTTGATGCTGCGCCAGCGCCAGATGCTGGGCGCGGAATGGATCTGGCCTGCCCCGATCGAGTGGTCCGGTGGGCATGTTAGTTTAAGGTTGGGTGCGGTGCCAGCGTGAGCGCGTCCGGCGTAGCTGGCCCGGATTGCGGAGCCGGGCGCGCGGGCATGAAGACCTCCGGTGCGGG
>CAITEM010000319.1 GCA_903891395.1 uncultured Hyphomicrobiales bacterium
TCCGGCGGCCGGTTCGTCGAGCAGCAGAATTTTCGGATCGCTGGCGAGCCCGAGCACGATTTCAAGCTGGCGCTGTTCGCCGTGCGACAGATTGCGCACTTCGAGATCCTTGCGGTCGAGAAAGCCGGCCTGCTCGAGCAGGTGATAGGCCTTGTCGTAGACTTCCTTGTACGACGACAGAAAGCGCCACATCACAAACTTGGAGCGCCGCAAGCCCTTGATCGCCAGCAGCACGTTGTCGAGCACGGTGAGGCCGGGGAAAAGGTGCGTGACCTGGAAGGTGCGCGCCATGCCCATCGCGGTGCGTCGGTGGCTCGGCCATTTGGTGACGTCCTGGCCGAACAGCAGCACCTGTCCCGACGTCACCGGGTAGATGCCGGTGATCAAATTGAACAGCGTGGTTTTGCCGGCGCCGTTCGGACCGATGATGGCCTGGCGGTCGCCCGGCATGATGCGCAAGGTGACTTCGCGCGTCGCCTGCAGGCCGCCGAAGCTCTTGCACAACTGCCGGAGCTCGAGGACGGGCACATCGGTCGTCTGAGATTCACTGCTCACGCGTCAACCCCTCGGATGAGTAGAGCCGCCGGAGCCCATCGGCTCCGGCGGGATTGAGCGTTATTCGCAGAACTTGCAGGGCGGGAAGTCGCGGTCGTAAACCGGCTGCGCCAGGAACTTGTCCTTGCCGTAGGTCCAGAACTGACTGACGTTCGGATAGACCTTCACGGTGGTGTTCCAGAGTTCTTCCTTGTCGTAACCGAACAACTTCGTCTTCGCGACTTTCTTGATGTAGACGTTTTCGATCGGGTTGCGCATGTCATCCATGCTCACCGGGCCGCGCGGCGCGTTGAGCTTGATGCCCTGCATGAGCTTGATGAATTGCTCGGGGCCCGGCCACTTGCCGCCGGCCTGCTTCATCGCTTCGTCGATCCACATCGCGGTGGTGTAGTTGTTCTCCGAATAGTAGCCCGGCATTTTGCCGTACTTGGCCCGATACGCCTTGACGAACTTTTCGTTCTCCGGTGTCTGGATGCCGGCGCTGTAGTGCAATGAGGAGACGTCGCCGATCACTTCGTCGCCCATGAAGGGCAGCACGAATTCATCGTAGCTGACGCCGGAGCCGACGATGGGCTTCTTGTTGCCCGCGCCGCGCAGTTGCTTGGGGAACTGCAAAGCCATCGGGCCGACCATCACGGTGAAGATGGCGTCGGCGTCGGCTTTCATCGTCGGGATGAAGGGCCCGAAGTCTTTGGTGCCGAGCGGCGGCCAGATTTTCTGGACGACCTTGCCGCCGCAATCCTCGAAGGCCTTCTGGAAGCCGCCGACCGATTCATAGCCGAACGCATAGTCGGCCGCGATCGTGATGACTTTCTTGTAGCCTTGATCGCAGGCCCATTGTCCGAGCGGATGGTTGGGCAGCGAACTCGTCCAGCTCGTGCGCAGGAAGTACGGATACTTGTCCAACTGACGCTGGGTCAGGTCGTCGGCCGACGAAACCGACGACAGATAGATGACCTTTTCTGCGGTCGAGACCGGCGCCAGCGCGTAACCGGTCGACGCGAGGAGGCCGCCGACGAACAGGTTCACCTTGTCCTGCAGGATGAGCTTCTTGGCTTTGGTCACGCCGGTATCCGGCTTGCCCTGGTCGTCCTCGACGATCAGTTTGACGTCGGCGCCGCCGAGCTTGCCGCCGTGCTCGTCGAGATAAAGCTGGAAGCCATCGACCATGTCCTTGCCGATCTGGGCATAGAGGCCGGTGGTCGGCGAGATGAAGCCGATGCGGAGTTCGTCCGCCTGTGCGGGTATCGCCAGACCGAGACCGGCGGCGAGTGCGGTGCCGAGAAGTGTTTTTTTCAACATTTTATTTCTCTCCCTAGGTGTTGGTCGCGTTCAGGAAGGCTTGGTTGCGAGTTTTTTCGCGCCTTCGTCTTTTCCTTGCGTGCGCTGCCGGAACCGCGATGGAATGCCCATCAGGCCCATCGGCAGATAGAGGATCGTCAGCACGTAGACGCCGCCGAGCGCGTACTGCCACCACGGCACCAGCGTGCTGAGAAATTCGCGCAGGCCGAACACGATGGCCGTGCCGATTGCCGCGCCGACCAGCGTGCCGGCGCCGCCGAGCACGACCATCAGCAGCGAATCCACCGACGTCGTCAGCACCACGGTTTCCGGGCTGACGTGGCCATTGGTGTGCGCCCACAGCACACCGGCGAGGCCGCCGAAGCCGCCGGCGATGATGAAGGCGATGTATTTGTGCAGCCACGTATTGTAGCCGAGGATCTGCATGCGCAGTTCGCGCTCACGGATGCCGGCGAGACTGCGGCCGAACGTCGAGCGCACCAGCACGAATAATGCGATCAGCGACACGGCGAAGAACGCGAAGACGAGATAGAAGAACGTCACCTCGTTGCCGAGATCGAGCCCGAAGTTCGGGCGCCCGCTCATGTTGATGCCGTTGTCGCCGCCGGTCAGCGAATTCCAGCGATAGGCGAGGCCCCAGACGCATTGCCCGAGCGCCAGCGTGATCATCAGGAAATAGACGCCGCCGGCGCGGATTGCGAACAGGCCGAACAGCGACGCCAGCGCGCAGCCGAGCAGGATGCCCATCACCACGACCAGCCAGAAATCCCAGCCCATGCCGAAATGGAACTTGGTCGCGAGCACGGCGGTGAGATAGGCGCCGACGCCGAAATAGGCCGCCTGGCCCATGGACGACATGCCGGTGAAGCCGAGCAGCAGATCGACGCTCATGGCCAGGATGGCGAAGGCCATGGCGCGCGTTGCCAGCAGCACGACGAACGACCCGGACTGCGGCACGATATAAGCGAAGGCCAGCAGGCAGACGGCGACGATCAGGATTTTGACGTTCTGGCTGATCATCGCGCTCACTCTCTCCCGAACAGGCCGGTGGGCTTGATCGCCAGGATCAGCACCATCGGCGCGTAGAGCGTGAAGTAGGAAACTTCGGGAAACAGCGCTTTGCCGAAGTTATCGGCAAGCCCGACCGCGAGCGCGCCGATGGCGGCGCCGCCCAAACTGCCCATGCCGCCGATGATCACCACCGCGAAAGCCAGCGGCAGCATTTCGAAATCGAGGCCAGGATAGATGCCGAGGAAGGCGCCGCCGATGACGCCGCCAAGCGCGGCAAGGAACGCGCCGAGCGCGAAGATGAACATCGAGACCTTGTTGGTGTCGATGCCGACGCCGCGCGCCATTTGCGCGTCGTCAACGGTGGCGCGCACCGCCGCGCCCATCCGGGTCTTTTCCATCACCAGCCACAGCGCGATGCCGATGGCGACCGCCATGGCGATCATGAACACGCGATACAGCGGCAGATAGACGCCGCCGACGACGATGCTCTGCGTGAAGGCCGGCGGCGGGTTGATGTCCATGTTGTTGCCGCCCCAGATGTCGAGCGCGGCCTGCTGGAACAGGAAGGCGAAGCCGACGGTGAGCAGCACCTGCCGCAACACGTCGGTATCGACGGGAACGATCGAAATGCGGCTGAACAGGCCGTACATCGCCAGCGTGGCGATCGCGCCGAGCACGGTAAGCTGTATCCAGTGCGCGCCGCCGATGAGGTGAGGCCACTTCGCCGAGATCGCCAGAGCGATCAGCACGCCGACGCCCAACGCAATCGTGCCGGTGCGCAGAACCGTGAGACCTTCGGAGCGCAGGAACAGCCGTTCCATCGCTAGGCCGATCAATGCGACGGCAAGCGCGGCGACGGGGAGGGACAGTGCCCATGATCCGGTGAAGTTGATCACCGAGAGGGCGATATAGCCGCCCCACAAGAAATAGGCGCCGTGCGACAGATTGACGATGCGCATGACGCCGAAGATCAACGACAGGCCGCTGCCGATCAGGAACAGCAACGCGCCATAGGACACGCCGTTGAAAGCCTGGACCACCCAGAACTGCGTATTCATATTCCCCCTGAATTCCTTCTTTTAATTTGAAGGTTGCAGGAAGCTTACCTTAGGTTCTGCGGAAGTGAACACCCTAAATAGCCGCAGCCTCCCTTTGTAAGGTTGCACCACAGGTTTTCTTTGCAACTATCCGCGCGGCGCCCCGCGCACGGTGGCAATGCACGGGCACTGCCGCGCGTGGCGCTGCCTGTTTTTTCGGCGGGAACACCGGCGTGGAACGGCTAGCCGTTTTCCACTGGCGAAATGCGATTAACGCTTGCGCTTCACCTTGGCCTGCTTCTCCAGCACGGCGCACACCGCGGCAGTGTCCTGCGCGCCAAGGCCCATCTTCTGTGCTTTCAGATAGACCGGCTTGGAGGCGTCGAACATCGGCGTCGGCACTTTGATCTTACGGCCGTAGTCGCCGATCACCTGCATGTCCTTGTCCCAGACATCGATCTTCATGGTGACGGTTTTGTAGTTGTTCTTCACCATCATCGGCGCGCGCAGTTCGAAGATGCGTGAATTGCCGGCGCCGCCCTGGATCAGGTCGAAGATCGCCTGCGGCGCGAGCCCGGCCTTCATGCCGTAGACCATCGCTTCGGCGCTGGCGACGTTGTGGATCGCGACCAGTAGGTTCGCGACGTATTTCATCTTGCTGCCATTGCCGAAGGCGCCGGTGTCGTAGACCTTGCGGCCGAAGGCTTCGAACATCGGCTGCAGCTTGCGCACCGTTTTGGTGTCGCCGCTGGCGTAGAACACCAGGTCACCCACGGCGGCCTGCGCGCCCGTACCGCTTACCGGAACATCGAGCATCGTGTGGCCGGCATTGCGCAAAATAGCTTCGGCCTTTTCCTTGTCCGAGATCGCGAAGGTGCTCATTTCCACGACGGTCCTGCGCGGCAGCTTGGCGGCGGCCAGAGCGCGCGCGGTCTCGATCAAAGCCTGCGGCTTAGGCAGGCTGGTAAGGACAATCGGTGCCTTGGTCGCGACATCGACGGCGTCTTTCGCGATCTCGACGCCGGCGCGCTCCGCTGCCTTGCGCGCCTTGGCGCTGAGATCGTAGCCGATCACGCGCCAGCCATGGGCCGCGAGATTCTTGGCGAACGACCCGCCCATGATGCCGAGGCCGATCACGCCGACCGTGCCCTTGTTCTTTTTAGCCGCAGCCATTGCAACGTCTCCCCGATGCCCGCGCACGAGATGTGCGTCACGCCGGTCCTTGTTAATTGGTGGGACCGGGGCCTGTCGAGTGGGGGTGGCTTTCGCCGCGCGCGGTGATCGCTTACTGTCCCGCAAAACAGTTGAACAGTCCGGGAGGCTTGGAATGAATATCGGCGTGGCGGGACTTGGCGCGATGGGTTCCCAGATCGCGGCGCGGTTGATGGAAGTCGGCCACCAGGTCACGGTGTGGAATCGCAGCCCGGAGAAGACCAAGCGGCTGGCCGATGCCGGCGCCAAGGTCGCTGCATCGCCGGCCGCGCTAGCCGCCGCGTGCGAGGCGGTCATTACGCTGCTTACCGATACTGCGTCGATCGATCAGGTCTATGGCGGTGCGAACGGGCTTCTGTCCGGCGACGTCAAAGGCAAGATGTTCATCGAGATGAGCACGGTGGCGCCGAAGGTGCACACCGGTCTCGACGCCAAAGTGCGCGCGACCGGCGCGGTATTGGTCGAATGCCCGGTCGGCGGCTCGACCGTTCCGGCGCGCAAGGGCCAGTTGCTCGGCCTGATGGGCGCGACCACTGAGGACGCGGCGCGCGCGCGGCCGCTTCTCGAACAATTGTGCCGCAAGGTCGAGCACTGCGGTCCGGTCGGCGCCGCCGCCGCCATGAAGCTCGCGATCAATCTGCCGCTGATGGTGGCCTGGCAGGCCTACGGCGAGGCCTTCGCGATCGCCCGCAGCGCGGGCTGGGAGCCGCGGCGGCTGGTCGATCTGCTGGTCGAAAGCAACGGCGGCAACAAGGCGATTGCGTCGCGCGCCGACATGCTGGTGACGATGTTCGAGGGCCGCGATCCGGGGCCGACCACTTTCAGCATCGATAACGGCGTCAAGGACCTGCGCACCATGATCGAGACCGGCGAGGGGCTCGGCGCCGAGATGCTCGCCACCAAGGCCGCGCTGGCCGGGTTCGAAGACGCGAGCAAAAACGGCATCGGCGGCGGCGATGGCTCGAAAGTGTCGGTCTATTGGTCGGGACGGAAAAAGAAATAGACGCGTCGGTAAATTCGGGGGAGGCGACGATGAAGCTGTTTTCGTTCTGGCGTTCTTTGGCGACCTATCGCGTGCGCATCGCGCTCAACCTCAAGGGCATCACGCCCGACGAGGTGATCGAGGTCAACCTGATGAAGGGCCATCAGCGCGATCCGCAATACCGCGAGGTCAACCCGATGATGTCGCTGCCGGCGCTGGTCGACGGCGACGGTCCGGCGCTGTTCGAGTCGCTGGCGATCATCGAGTATCTCGACGAGACGCATCCCAACCCTCCGCTGTTGCCGAAAGATCCCAAAGCGCGTGCGCGCGTTCGCGGTCTTGCGCAGATCGTCGCCTGCGATAGTCATCCGCTGATCGTGCCGCGCGTGCGCGAGTACCTGGCCGAAGAATTCAAAGTCGACGAAGCCGGCGTCGCCAAATGGGCGCAGCATTGGCACAAAGCGGCGCTGACCGCGCTGGAAGAGCATCTGTCGACCGGGAAAGAAACCGGCACCTATTGTCAGGGCGAACAGATCACCATCGCCGACATCTGCGTGGCCAGTCAGGTGGCCGGCGCAACGTTCTTCAAGGTCGATCTGGCGCCGTTCCCGACGGTCGCGCGCATCGCCGCGGCCTGCGCCAAGAACGATGCCTTCGCCCGCGCCCATCCTCTGAAGCAGCCGGGCGCTCCGGCGGCGGTATGATCAGCCGCGGCGTTTCCTGCGCGGCTTGATGGCGGCGTTCCATCGTTGGTGTATCTGCGCGACTTCGGTCTCGATCCGTTCGAGGAACATACGCGCCTGCGTCGACAGCGTGCGCCGCGTCGGCTGAATGACGACGAAGTCGGCGTGCAGCTCGGGGCCGACGATTGGATTGACGATCAGTTCTCCGCGGCCGATGTCGTTGACAGAGATGACGCTCGGCAGGATCGTCACCCAATCGGAGCGTGCGACGAACTCCAAAGTCGCGATCATCGCGTCCATTTCCAGAATCGCTGCGACTTCGACGCCGTGGCTTTGCAAGTACGTGTCGAGATTGCGCCGGCGGATGTTGTCGGGGCCCGGCACGACAATCTTCAGCGGCGCGCATTGCGACAGCCGGACGGGCGCGAGCGGCGTATAGCCGGCGCGCGGACCGGAGATCATCATTTCGCGATCGCGCACCAGCAGCCGCGATTTGAGTCCGATCGTGCCCTCGAAGGCCGGGACGATGGCGAAGTCGAGTTCATCACCCATCACCATGCCGGTCAGAGTCGCGCTGTAGCCTTCGACAATGCGCAGGCGCACATCGCGATAGCGCGGCACGAAATCGTTCAGCACCGGCGCCAGCACGGCGCGGGTGAAGGTCGGCATCAGGCCGATGCGCAATTCGCCGGCGACCTGGCCGGCCAGCGAGCGGGCTTCTTCCGCGGCGTGCTCCAGCGCGCCGACGGCATCGACGCAGCGTTTGTAATAGCGCAGGCCCGCCGGCGTCGGCTTCACCTTGCCGGCCGCACGCTCAAACAGTTGCACGCCCAGCGTCCGCTCGACCGAGGCGACGTGCTGCGAAATGCCCGATTGGGTGGCGTTTTCCCGCGCGGCGGCGCGGGTGAAAGAGCCTTCTTCGCAGACGGCGATGACGGCGCGAATTTGCCGCAGCGGGATGGTGTCCATGTGCTATTATAAAAAATAATGAGCTAAAGCAAAATACATTATTTCACCTCAGGACCTGAAACCCTTAGGGTGCGGCCAAACAGACAACGCGCACCCAAGGACAAGGCTTATGAAGCTCGGCTTCTTCACCATGCCCATCCATCCGCTGGACAAGGACTGGCGGCAGTCGCTGCGCGAGGACCGCGAGGCCTTCATCCTGGCCGACCAACTCGGCTTCACCGAGGGCTACGTCGGCGAACACATTACCGACCGCGCCGAGAACATTACGTCGTGCGCCATTTTTATTGCCAGCCTGATCGACGCGACCAAGACCATCAAACTCGGCACCGGCACCATCAATATGCCGAACAGCCACCCGGCCGCGATCGCGTCGCAGATCGCGATGCTCGATCACATGCTCGACGGCCGCTTTATTTTTGGCATCAGTCCTGGCGGCCTGCTGTCCGACGCCGAATTGTTCGGCAATCTCGATGCCAACCGCAACGAAATGTTTCTCGAGTCGATCAATTCGGTGCTGGCGATCTGGGCTGGCGAGCCGCCGTACAACCTCGATGGCAAATATTGGAAGGTGAAGGTCGAACGTACTTTTCTCCCCGACCTCGGACAAGGTTATATCGCCAAGCCGCTGCAACGTCCGCATCCGCCGATCGTCGTCACCGCCGTCGCGCCCTTCTCCAAAGGCGTGACTGAAGCTGCAGCGCGGGGCTGGGATCCGATCTCGGCGAACTTCCTGATGCCGCAGTGGGTGAAAAGCCACTGGCCGAAATATGTCGAAGGCTGCGAGCGCGCTGGGCGTCCCGCCGATCCGGCCAACTGGCGTGTCGCGCGCAGTATTTTCGTCGCCGACGACGAGAAGACCGCGAAGGCTTACGCCACCGATCCGAACGGGCCGTATCGTTTCTATTACTCGCAGCTCTACACCAAGCTGAAGATGAACGGCCGCATCGAGCTTTTCAAGTCGCACCGCGAGCAACCCGACGACGAAGTCACGCTCGATTATGTCTGCGATCAACTCATCACCTACGGCACGCCGGACAAGGTGGCGGACGAATTGCTGAAGTACCAGGAAACGGTCGGCGAGTTCGGCACCTTGCTTTACGCCGGCAAAGACTGGAAAGATCCCACGCTCGGCAAGCGCTCGATGGTGCTGCTCGCCGAGAAAGTCCTGCCCAAGATCAACGCGGCGGCCAAAAAATGACCAAGCCAAGAGTATTCGTCACGCAGCCAATCGCCGAGAGCGCGCTGGCGCGGCTGCGCCAAGTCGCCGACGTCGAGGTCAATCCGGATTCCAGCCGCGTGTTGGCGAAGGACAAGCTGATCGAAGGCGTCAAGCGCGCCGACATCCTGCTGTCGCTGCTGCACGACAGGGTCGACCGCGACGTGCTCACCGCCAATCCGAATTTGAAGGCGGTGTCGGCGATGAACATCACGCAGGATCTCATCGACCTGCAAGCCGCGACCGAACTCGGCATTCCCGTCACCAATATCACGGCGATGGTCACCGACGCGACGGCCGACATTGCGTTCGGTCTGCTGCTGTCGGCGGCGCGCAACATCGTGCTGGGCGACAAACTGTTCCGGCAGGGCATCTATCCCGGCTCGCAGTCGAACCACCTCGCCGGCTATGCGGTGAGCGGCAAGACGCTCGGTCTCGTCGGTTTCGGCCGCATCGGGCAGGCGGTGGCGCGGCGCGGCCGTGGCTTCGGCATGAAAATCATCTATTCCGATCCGCGGCGTTTGCCGGAGGCAGAAGAGGCAAAGTTTGAAGCCACGCATCTGAGCTTCGACGATGTGCTGCGCCAGGCCGATTTCGTCTCGATGCATCCGCAACTGACGCCGGAGACGCGGCACTTGATGAGCGACAAGCAGTTCGCACTGATGAAACCGACGGCTTTCATCGTAAACACGTCGCGCGGCCCGATCATCGAAGAGGCGGCGCTGGTGCGAGCACTCAAGGCCAAGCAAATCGCTGGCGCCGGTCTCGACGTCTATGAGAACGAGCCGGAAGTTTCGCCCGAGCTCGTCGCGATGAACAATGTGGTGCTGACGCCGCATCTCGGCAGCGGCGTGCTGGAGCTGCGCGAGGGTATGGCGCATGTTGTGGTCGATAACATTATCGCGCTGATCGAGAACAGGCCGCCGGTGAGTTGCCTCAATCCGCAGGTGTTGAAGAAGTTGTTTTAGCTTCCGCGTCCGGGACCCAGCTTTCTTATTAACCAACCGGGTCCCGGTTCTGCAGTGCACCGTTTCACGCTGCGCTGCGCCCGGGACAAGTGATGGCTACGACTTATCCCTTGCCCAAGTCACAATGACCTTCACCGTTTTGTTGTCGACGTTGGGGTGTGGCATCGGCGGGCTTTCAATGTTGAGCACGTCGTCACCCTCGAAGCGCAGGAAGCGCACCTGCTCGCCGCCGACCCAGGCTTCGTTCCAGGCGACCTCGACCTTGGTGATGACCTTGTTGTCCTCGACGCGGTAACGTCCGCTATAGGCGATCATCGAGCGCAGCGCCTTGGCGCGGTCCTCGTCGGTCTTGGGCACCGGGCGGCCATTGGCGGTGACCAGCGCGAGCCAGCGGCCTTCCGGCGTCGCGATCTGATAGCCGCGAGGACTGTCGCCGAGCACCGGCGTCCGCTCCTTGGTCGCTGCGTCTTCATAAGTGACGGCGACCAGCTTCCAGGTTCCGATAATGCGGTCCTTGTCGGCGGCGTGGGCGGCATTGCCCAGCAGCAGCAAGGCGCAGAATAAAATTGAACGCATGAAGTCCTCCCGGAAGTTTTGCCAGCGAGTTTATTCCGCCGTCCAGCCGCCGTCGAGGACGAGCGCCGAGCCTGTCATCAGCGACGAGGCGTCCGAGGCGAGGAAGATGATGGCGCCGGTGAGTTCCTCGAGCTGGCCGAGCCGGCCCAGTTTGATCTTGCCCAGCACCTCGTCGCGGAAGGCTTTGTTTTCGAAAAAAGGCCTCGTCATCGGCGTCTCAAGAAACGTCGGGCCCAGCGAATTAAAGCGAATGTTGTTCGGCGCAAGCTCGACCGCCATCGCCTTGGTGAAGCCCTCCATCGCGTGCTTCGACGCGCAGTAGACGGTGCGCCGCGCGGCGCCGACATGGCCCATCTGCGACGAGATGTTGATGATCGAGCCCGGCAGTTTTTCGTCGAGCAGGCGCCTGGCAACCGTCTGCGCCATGAAGAAGGCGGCGCGAACATTGAGTCCCATGATCGCGTCGAAATCTTCGATCGTGACATCGGCCAGCATCTTCGGCCTGTTCATGCCGGCATTGTTGACCAGCACGTGATAGGGCGGCCGAGATGCCAGCGCGGTGCGGACCGCTTCGATATCGGTCACATCGAGGGGGAGCGCGTCGGCCTCCTGGCCCCGTGCGCGGATCGCCGCCGCCGCCTCCTCGATTTCCGTTGCCGTGCGGGCGGCGAGCGTGACGTGCGCGCCGGCCTCGGCCAGCGCGGCGGCGGCGGTCAGGCCGATGCCGCGACCGGCGCCGGTGACGAGCGCGCGCCGTCCGTCGAGGCGGAAGGACGCCGTCCGTGTGAGCGCGACGCTCACTCCGCCGCCTGCGCGTAGGGCACATTGCGGCGGCCGTAGCGGCGCACGCGGATGTTGGCCTGCTCGGCGTGGCCGGAGAAGCCTTCGAGGATGCACAGCCGCGAGCAATATTCGCCAATCATGGCGCTGGCTTCGTCGGTCAGCACCTTCTGATAAGTGCAGGTCTTGAGGAACTTGCCGACCCACAGGCCGCCGGTGAAGCGCGCGTTCTTCTTGGTCGGCAGCGTGTGATTGGTGCCGATCACCTTGTCGCCGTAGGCGACGTTGGTGCGCGGGCCCAAGAATAGCGCGCCGAAATTCTGCATGTTGTTGAGGAAGTAATCCGGGTCCTTGGTCATGACCTGGACGTGCTCGGAGGCGATGCGGTCGGCTTCGCGGACCATTTCCTCGTAGCTGTCGCAGACGATGACTTCGCCATAGTCCTTCCACGCCTGGCCGGCGACGTCAGCGGTCGGCAGGATGGTCAGCAGGCGCTCGACCTCGTTCATGGTGTCACGCGCGAGCTTTTCCGAATTGGTGATCATCACCGCCGGCGAGTTCGGGCCGTGCTCGGCCTGGCCCAGCAAATCCGTGGCGCAGATTTCGCCATCCACTGAGTCATCGGCGATGATCAGCGTTTCGGTCGGGCCGGCTAGCAGATCGATGCCGATGCGGCCGAACAACTGGCGTTTGGCTTCGGCGACATAGGCATTGCCGGGACCGACGATCATGTCGACCGGCGCAATGGTCTCGGTGCCGAGCGCCATGGCGGCGACGGCCTGCACACCGCCGAGCACGTAGATCTCGTCGGCGCCGCCGAAGTACATGGCGGCGACGATGGCGGGGTGAGGGCCGCCCTTGTACGGCGGCGCGCAGCCGATGATGCGGCGCA
>CAITEM010000320.1 GCA_903891395.1 uncultured Hyphomicrobiales bacterium
GGCCTGCTGCGCGTCACCGTCATTACGCTGGAGAAGGGCACGCCGCGCACCGAAATCTGGCGCGCATTGCAGGGCGCGGCGTTCTTCAAGGGCGACTGCGGCAAGATCTGCATCGCGGTCAACGACGACATCGACGTCGACAATGCCGACTCGCTGCTATGGGCGATGGCTTACCGCATGAACCCGGTCGAGGACGTGCAGCTCATCCCGCATCGCGGCCAGGGCCACGGCCCCAAGCGCGAGCACGACAACGAAGAAGATTCCACGATGCTGATGGACGCCACCATGAAAGGCGACATGCCGCCGCTGGCGCTGCCGACGCAGGAATACATGGAGCGCGCGAAGAAGATCTGGGAAAAGCTCGACCTCGGGCCGTTGCGTCCGCAGTCGCCGTGGTTTGGTTATTCGCTCGGGGATTGGCTGCCGCAGTGGGACGAGGCCGCCAAACGCGCGGCGCAGGGCCAATATCTCGAGAACGGCAAGATCAGCGCCACGCAATTGCGCCAGGGCATCAAGCCGGAAACCAAATTCCGTCCGGGCGAAGACATGCCCAAGGGCAATGGCAAGGCTTAAGCGCCAAGCTTATCGAGCCGCATAACCTAACGCTGCGTCGATCAGGTGAGGTGAGGGCGCGTCGGCATCGCCGCACTGCGCCAGCACCTGGCGCAGGTTGCCGGCCAGCGCGCTGCCGTCGTGTGCGAGGTCTTGCAGGTTGGCGCGCGACCATTGCCACAACATCGCCTGCTCGACTTTCTCCGATTCCAACTCGGCGCGTTTGACCTGAAGCCGCAGCGTCGCGTTGGTGGCGTGCAGCGGATTGTCGGCGTCCGCGGCCGGAATCTTGAGCGCGCGGCGGACGGCCCGCAGCGGCCGCACGACTTCTGCATGCCATTCGGCGACCGCGGCACTGGCCGCGGCGACATCTTTCGCCTCCAACCGGATGCCTTCGACCGCACCCATGTAGGCGGCAAACAGCAAAAGGTTGACGTCGAGTCCGAGCCGTTCCTGGAGGCCGAGGCACTCCTCGGCGACGCCATCCCCGGCATAGACGGCCAGCGAAAACGCCCAGAAGGGAGTTTCGAATTCGAGCCCGGTTTCGGCCATGCTCATTATTTCCTCGCCGCCTTATCCTCGGTTTCGAGGTTTCACTCTACCTTGATTGCTAAATAGGCAGTCCTGCGTCGAAACTGGGCGTCGGGCGGCTTTGAAACGAGCGCCCGACGTGACAGTCTATTGTTGCAGAGCAATATAGAGCGCGGGCAGCAGCCCGTACAAATACCGCTCTGCGGGGGTTTTAGTGCCGATCATCGCCGCGCTGCATCACGTCACGTCCTACAAATACGACCGCCCGGTGTCCCTCGGTCCCCAGATCGTCCGGTTGCGGCCGGCGCCGCACAGCCGCACCCAGATCATGAGCTATTCGCTCAAGGTGCTGCCGGAAAAGCACTTCATCAACTGGCAGCAGGACCCGCACGGCAACTGGCTGGCGCGCTACGTTTTCCCGGAAGAGACCACCGAGTTTCGCGTCGAGGTCGATCTGATTGCCAACATGGCGGTGTTTAATCCGTTCGATTTTTTCGTCGAGCCTTACGCCGAGGAATTTCCGTTCAGCTATACCGACGACCTGCGCACCGATCTGATGGCCTATCTGACGCCGGAGCCGCACGGGCCCGCGGTGCAGGCCTTCATCGACAGTCTGCCGAAGGACAAACTGCGCACCGTCACGTTCATCACCGACCTCAACGCCCGTCTGCAACAGCAGGTCCGCTACCTGATCCGCATGGAGCCGGGCGTGCAGACGCCGGAGGAAACGCTGACGCTCGGTTGCGGGTCATGCCGCGACTCCGCCTGGCTGCTGGTGCAGATCGCGCGCAGTCTCGGTCTCGCGGCGCGCTTCGTCTCCGGCTATCTCATTCAGCTCAAGGCCGACGTCGACCCGCTCGAAGGCCCGATGGGCACTCAGGTCGATTTCTGCGATCTGCACGCCTGGACC
>CAITEM010000321.1 GCA_903891395.1 uncultured Hyphomicrobiales bacterium
CCGCGCCAAGCCTTTCGTCGCCGTCTATTGCGGCGCGATGCCGGAGAACCTGGTCGAGTCGATTCTGTTCGGCCACGAGAAGGGCTCCTTCACCGGCGCCACCGAAAAGCACAACGGCAAGTTCATCGAGGCCGACGGCGGCACGCTGTTCCTCGACGAAGTCGGCGAACTGCCGCCGGCGGCGCAGGTCAAACTGCTGCGCGCGCTGCAGGAAGGCGAAGTCGAGCCGGTCGGCGGCCGCAAGAGCATCAAGGTCGACGTCCGCATCGTCTCCGCCACCAACCGCGACCTGATCGCCGACGTGAAGGCCGGACGCTTCCGTGAAGATCTGTTCTACCGCCTGCACGTCTTCCCGATCATGATCCCGCCGTTGCGCCAGCGGCTCGACGACATTCCGGCATTGGCGCGACACTTTTTGGTCCGCATCGCCGCGGAAGAAGGCAAACGCGTCCGCAGCATCGGCACGCCGGCGCTCGATTTGCTCGCGTCGTACCGCTGGCCGGGCAATGTCCGCCAGTTGGAAAACGCGATCTTCCGCGCGGTGGTGCTGTCCGACAGCGAGGAAGTCGGCGTCAACGAATTCCCGCAGATTCTGGCGCAGGTCGGGACCGACACTGCGCCGCCCTCGCCGTCATCCGAACCCTGGATCGCCTCGTCGCCGGCGATGGCCGCGAGCCTGCCCGGCGCCGGCAACCATTCGCCGATGCCGACAATGCGCGACACCGTAGCGTTAACGGCGTCATCGCCGTCGCTATTGCTCACCGACGTTCACGGCAACGTGCGCGCCCTCGAGGACATCGAGCGCGAAGTCATCCGCTTCGCCATCGCGCATTACGATGAGCAGATGTCGGAAGTGGCGCGGCGGCTGAAAATCGGCCGTTCGACGCTGTATCGCAAGCTCGAAGGGCTCGGCCTCGACAAAGACGTCGCCGGCAACACGGTAAACGAAGCCGCGACGATAGATTAATACTTAAAATTTTAACGATCGCGCCTGCGTTCACTTTGATCGCAGTTTGACGTCGCGCTTGCGCGTGTTCGCTCGCATATTAGCGATGCAGTCCTGTTCATGGCGCGCGACGTGCGCTCCCGGTTAAAGCACTGCTGACAATTTTATCCGTCGCGTTGACGTTGTGGAGTTGAGTGCGATGCGCAAACAAAGTTTTGAACGATTGCTGGCCGGCACCATGTTGGCGGCGATCGTCGCCGCGCCGACGATGTCGATGGCAGAGCCCGATCGCGTGCAATCGGCTGGCCCGATGCCACCGTCCCTGAACGGCCAGATGCCGCGCCGCCACGAAGCGGCGCCGGTGCCGCCGCCATCCGCCACGCCAGTCGCGCGCCGCGCCACGCCGGAACCGCGCGCACAGGACGCCCGTGCACAGGCCGAGCCGGTCGTGCAAGCCATACCGGCGGCGCCCGCCGAACCCGATACCGCGGCCCCGGCGCCCGAGGCCAAGAACACGCTCGACAAGCAACTCGCCGCCAGCGACTCGGCGATCACCGAAAAATTGCGCGACGGCGCCAAGCAGATGGCACGCCGTATCGACCGCGAGCCGGAACGCAAGGCGATGGAATCTTTCTATGCGGCGCGCGCCTACGCGCCGCTGTGGATTCGCGACGGCCAACTGACGCCGCAGGCCAAAGCCGCCATCGCCCATCTGAAAGATGCCGCGGCCGACGGCCTCGACGCGCCGGATTATCCGGTGCCGGACTTTACCAGCCTGACCGGCGCCGACGCGCTGGCCGACGCCGACATCAAGATGACCAATTCGGTGCTGACCTACGCGCGCCACCTCGCGGTCGGCCGCATCGCGCCGAACCGCGTCTCGGCCGAAGTCGACTACGGCACTCATGTGCCGGAGCCTTCCGACATCCTCAAGAAGCTGGCCGACGCCCGCGACATGGATGCGGCGATCGACAGCTTCAACCCGCCGCAAGAAGGTTTCCGCGCGCTGAAAGGCAAGCTCGCCGAACTGCGCAGCACGTCGCCGCGCGCCGAAGCGCCCGACGATCGCATTCCCGACGGCCGCCGCATCAATCCCGGCGACAAGGACGCCCGCGTTCCCGCCTTGCGCCAGAAGCTCGGCCTCAAGAACAAGTCCGACGACGTCTATGACAAGGCGCTCTGGAACGCGGTCAAGAACGTCCAGGCGAAGGCCGATATCAAGCCGACCGGCATCATCGACAGCAAGACGATCAGCACCATCAATGGCCCGAAGCCGCTGCCGGTCAGTCAACAGGTCATGCACGTCGTCGCCACCATGGAGCATTTGCGCTGGCTGCCGCGCGATCTCGGCAAGACCTACGTGATGGTCAACATCCCGGACTACACGCTCAAGGTCGTGCAGGACAACCGCGTGCAGTGGCGCACCAAGATTGTCGCCGGCAAGCCGCAGACGCCGACGCCGCTGCTGACCGCGCCGATGCAGGAAGTCATCGTCAATCCGTCCTGGTACGTGCCGCAGTCGATCATCCAGAACGAGTTGCTGCCGCAGTACGCCAACGATCCGCAGATCTTCGACCGCATGGGCCTCGAAGTGAAGCGTGGTCCGGACGGACACATCAACGTGGTGCAGCCGCCCGGCGCCGCCAACGCGCTCGGCCGCATCAAGTTCGCCTTCCCGAACAAGTTCCAGGTCTATCTGCACGACACGCCGGAGAAACGCCTGTTCGCGCCGGAGAAGCGCGCCTTCAGCCACGGCTGCATGCGCGTCGAGGACCCGACCAAATTCGGCGAAGTCATGCTGTCGCTGGCGATGTCCGGCCCGACGCCGAACTCGCACACGCTCGACCAGATGTTCGGGCATGAGGAAAAAATCTACAAACTGATGCAGCGGCCGATGGTGCACCTCACCTATCAGACCGCCTATGTCGAGGACGGCAAGCTGATCATCCGCGACGACATCTACGGTTTCGACGCCCGCATCAATGCCATCATGCACAGCGACGAGCGCCGCGTCGCCGACATCGCGCCGCCGAAGGACCCCAAGCGCGACACGACCAACGAGAAGGGCAACCAGGAAATCCTGAGCCGGGTCGAGCGCCGCGAAGCGAAAAATCCGTTCTCGTTCTTCGAGCGCATCTTCCGCTAAATCGAAAATCTGGAACTTTGCGACAATGGCCGGGCCGAAACGCCCGGCCATTTTCGTTTGCGGTCCGGAGTTCCATCGCAAAACCGCGGGCGCGGCAATTTTCTGCCATCTTCGTCCTGTACCCATTTCGATGAGCACGCGGGCGACCGCCAAATAAAGGGCGCGTTAACCGTTCCAGACAACACTGCGGCCGTCGCTGACGGCCTTGAGGGGCGCAGCGCAGAGTGGGACGGCTCCTTTCACGGACGTGTTCATTGTCGCTATGTGCCGCGCGTTGGCCATCTGTTGCTTTTTTTCGGCGCGCCGGTGTTCGCCTCGGCATGGCCGGCGCGATGTTGCTCGGCACGCATAGCGCGTTGCAGACCGCGGTCGCCGAAGGCGACACCCGCACCCTCTCGTTCCACCATCTCCACACCGGCGAAGACATCACCATCACCTTCAAGCGCGACGGCCGTTACGACGATGCCGCGCTGAAGAAACTCGACTGGTTCATGCGCGACTGGCGCCGCGAAGAATCCACCAGCATGGACCCGCATCTGTTCGATCTCCTTTGGGAGGCCTACCGCGAGGTCGACGGCAGCGCGCCGATCCAGGTCGTGTGCGGCTATCGCTCGCCGGAAACCAATTCGATGCTGCGCGCCCGCTCGACCGGCGTAGCGCAGCTCAGCCAGCACACCCAGGGTCACGCCATGGATTTCTTCATTCCCGGCGTGGCGCTCGACAAGCTCCGCGCCGTCGGCTTGCGTCTGCAGCGCGGCGGCGTCGGCTTCTATCCGACCTCGGGCTCGCCCTTCGTCCACATGGACACCGGCAGCGTGCGGCATTGGCCGCGCATGACGCACGATCAACTGGTCAAGGTGTTCCCGGACGGCCGCACCGTTCACGTACCGTCCGACGGCGTGCCACTGTCCGGCTACGCGCTGGCGCTGGCGGACGTCAAAGCCCGCGGTAACGAACCGTCGGCGACGTCGCTGGCCGCGGCGCGCGACAACGGCATCGATGCCGCGGCCGCGCCGAAACGCAGCCTGTTCGCCGCTCTGTTCGGTGGCCGCAGCAAGGATGCCGACGAGGTCAGCGAGGAACCGGCGCCGAAGGCGGCGAGCCTGCGCGCGCCTGCGCCGGTCGCACTTGCCAGCCTGACGCCGCCGAAGCCAGTCGCGGTCGAGAAGATCGTGCCATTGCCGATTGCGCGGCCGAAGATCGCCCCGGTGGCGGTTGCCGCGCTGACGCCGAAGCCTGCCGCGCCGGTGATGGTGACGGCCGCACTCACCCCTGCCACTGTTTTCGATACCCGCGGCTCCTGGCGCGGCGCGATCGAGAGTGGCGATCTGCCGGCAGCGCAGGCACAAGCCATGGCGTCGCCGTTTGAAGTCGCCAGCGCCGATGGATCGGTCGTCGCCAGCACGCAGGCCGCCCTCGCCTATGCCCCGGCCGAAACACCGGCCGCCGCGCCGGCCAAAATCATTCGCCCGATGGGCACGACGACGCCGCGAATCCAGGCGGTTTCCCCTGCCAACACCACGGTGGCGATGGAGAGGCCGGCGCTTCGCCCGTCTTTCTCAGCGCCGGCGCCGCTGACCAGCGGCAGCCAGAGTTTCGATAGCGTGTGGATGCGCGCGGCCATGCTGACGCCGAGCGTGGGCAGTTTCATGCGCGCGACGCAGGTCGGCAGCTTCGATCCGAAACCGTTGCGTGTTTTGATGCAGAAACCGGCGCAGGCGCTGGCGATGACCTTCTCGGCCGATCCGCAGTCCGGCATGGTGGCCGAGCGCTTCACCGGCAGCGCGGTGGTGTTCCTCGCCACCGCGACCTTCGTGACGCAGAAGACCGCGTCGCTGCGGTAGCGACTGCTCCGTTCATTCCCGCGCAAGCGGGAATCCGAAGCTCTCCTGACAATCTTTGAATGTACGTCTTGGGTCCCCGCTTTTGCGGGGACGAGCGGATAACCGACTACTGCAACATGCCCAGAGCGTGCAGGTAGGTGTCGAGCACGTCCTGCTGCTCGCGGCGCTCGTCGACGTCCATCTTGCGCATGCGCACGATGGTGCGCAGCGCCTTGGCGTCGAAGCCGTTGCCCTTGGCTTCGGCATAGACGTCGCGGATGTCGTCGGAGGTCGCCTTCTTCTCTTCCTCGAGCTTCTCGATGCGCTCGACGATGGATTTGAGCTGATCCTTGGCGAAGCGGGTCGACGCCGGTTCTTGTTGTTCGGCGGCTGCAGATGATGCCATGGAACGTCTCCTTGAGTGATTTGCGGCAGACCGTGCCGCGAATTTGAAGGAGAGCATTCGGATTTAGCGCGCGTCAGGTCAAGCAGCCGGGGCCGTCATCCACGCTGTTCACAGTTCCGCAGCAGGATCTAGTGTTTAGGGCTGGACTTTTCGAACGCCGCTTTCTGCTCGGCGGAAGCATCTTTCTGGTGCTTCTTGCGCCATTCGTCATAGGGCTCGCCGTAGACGATCTCGCGACTCTCGTCCTTGCTCATGGCGAGGCCCTTGGCGTCGGCGGCGTCCTTCATCCAGTTCGACAGGCAATTGCGGCAGAACCCGGCCAGATTCATCAGGTCGATATTTTGCACGTCGGTGCGGCCGCGCAGATGCTCGACCAGGCGCCGGTAAACGGCGGCTTCCAATTCGGTGCGGGTCTTGTCGTCCATGCTGCGGGCTCCGTGTGCTGGAGCCAACATAAGCGCGCCCGTCCCACCTTGCCATAGGCCGAAAAACCGGCCGTATTGTGCGCCATGGCCGGGCACCGCACCTTTCTGGAAACGCTTTTGCGCACCGCGATCGATGCGGCGCACCCGTCAACTTGTTTGCCGCCATTGTTGCCGCCGCCGCCCACAGGGCGGCTGATCCTGCTCGCCGCCGGCAAGGCCGCCGGGTCGATGGCCGAAGTGGCCGAAGCGCATTATCTCGACCGGCTCCACATTACCGCTGAACGATTAAACGGCGTCGCCGTCGCCCGCCACGGTTACGGACGGCCATTGCGGCGGGTCCGCATGATCGAGGCCGGGCATCCGATACCGGACGCCGCGGGGCTTGAAGCCGCCGAACTCGCGCTGTAGTTCGCCGCCAGCGCCGGACCCGACGACCTGGTGCTGGTGCTGATGTCAGGCGGCGCTTCCGCCAACTGGATTGCGCCGGCGGACGGCATTTCATTTGCCGACAAGCAGGCGGTGACGCGCGCGCTGCTGCGGAGCGGCGCCAACATCGGCGAGATCAACACCGTGCGCAAACATCTGTCGCGCATCAAAGGCGGACGTCTGGCGCGCCACGCCTATCCCGCCAAAATCGCGACCATCGCCATTTCCGACGTGCCGGGGGACGATCCTTCGGCCATCGGTTCCGGCCCGACGGTGCCCGATCCGACCACGCTCGCCGCCGCGCGCGCCATCGTCGCCAAATACAGGCTCGCGCTTCCCGACACGGTCACGCAGGCGCTGAACGACGCGAAAAACGAATCGCCCAAACCCGGCGACACCGTGTTCGCCACGACGGCGTTCACGCTGGCCGCGCGACCGGCGGACTCGCTGCGCGCGGCCGAGGCCGCCGTCGTCGCGGCCGGCTACGAATGCGTGTCACTGGGCGCCGATCTCGAAGGCGAAGCCCGCACGGTCGCCGCTCGGCACGCCGCGCTCGCCCGCGATTTGCGCGCCCAGGGCAAACGCGCGGTCATCCTGTCCGGCGGCGAGTTGACCGTCACCATCAAGGGCAAGGGCCGCGGCGGCCCGAATCAGGAATATGCGCTGGCGATGGCGATCGAACTGGCCGGACTGCACGCCGTAGCCGCCGTCGCTGCCGACACAGATGGCACTGATGGCGGCACCGGCGCCCCTACCGACCCGGCCGGAGCCTATTGTGACGGCGGAACGGCAGCGCGGGCCCAGGCTTTGGGCCTCGATCCCGCCGTCTTTCTTGGCGACAACGATTCGACCGGTTTCTTCGAGGCCCTCGGGGATCTGGTGGCTCCCGGGCCGACCTATACGAACGTGAACGACTTTCGCGCCATCGTCGTTGACAGTCCATGACGGGTCACGTCAAAACGCGACCATGATGCCTGTGAAACAGCCGGTGTGACCGCATTGCCTTCGACGACTGCCAGGCACCATCTCATTGCTCTCGCCGGGGCTGCGCTGCTGTGGACGGCGTTCGCCAGTCCGGCGCTGGCCGACTTCCGGCTATGCAACAACACCGGCAGCCGCGTCGGCGTCGCCATCGGCTACAAGGATGCCGAGGGCTGGACCACCGAAGGCTGGTGGAACATCGCCGCGCGTTCGTGCGATACCCTGCTGCGGGGCGCGCTGGTGGCACGATACTATTACATTTACGCGGTAGACTATGACCGTGGCGGCGAATGGTCCGGCAAGGCCTACATGTGTTCACGCGAGAAGGAGTTCACCATTCGCGGCACCGAAGACTGCCTGGCGCGCGGCTACGACCGCACCGGATATTTCGAAGTCGACACCACCGAGCAACGCTCCTGGACGGTACAATTGACCGATAATGCCGAGCAGACCCCCGATCGCCCGTTGACGCCGCGCCTGCCCGGCGCCTCGCGGCCACCGTCGCCGGCACCCTCCGCGCCCCAGGGGAGCGGCAAGCAATGAGACGGCTGCGCCGCGCCAAGATCGTCGCCACCTTAGGCCCCGCCTCGTCCACTGCCGAGATGATCGGCAAGCTGTTCAGGGCCGGCGCCGACGTGTTCCGCATCAATATGAGTCACACCAGCCACGAGCGCATGCGCGAACTGGTGGCGATGATTCGCAGTGTCGAGCAGGACACCGGCCGGCCGATCGGCATCCTGGTCGATCTGCAGGGACCGAAGCTGCGGCTCGGCGCCATTGCCGGCGGCGCGGTGACGGTGAAGAACGGCGACACCTTCGTGCTGGACCAAGATCCGGCGATCGGCGACGCCACGCGCGCCTACCTGCCGCATCCGGAAATCTTTGCCGGTGTCGAAATTGGCCACACGCTGCTGATCGACGACGGCAAAGTGCGCCTGGTTGTCACCGAGGCGCAGCCGCAGAAAATCACGACCCGCGTCGTGGTCGGCGGCAAATTGTCGGATCGCAAGGGCGTCAGCCTGCCGGATTCGACCATCCCCTTCTCGGCTTTGACTGCCAAGGACACCTCCGACCTTGAAGCCGCGCTCGAGACCGGCATCGACTGGATCGCGCTGTCGTTTATCCAACGGCCTGAGGACATCGCCGAAGCCAAGAAGCTGACGCGCGGCCGCGCCTTGATCATGGCCAAGATCGAAAAGCCGCAGGCGGTGCATCGCCTCGCCGAAAAACTCGAAGTCTCCGATGCGCTGATAGATCGGAATAGCACACGTCTGAA
>CAITEM010000322.1 GCA_903891395.1 uncultured Hyphomicrobiales bacterium
CCAACTCGTCCGCCGCCGCCTCGGCGTCCGCCGTGCACAGCGCCGCGAAACCGGCGAAGCGATTCGGATGCGACCGGACGATGCCGGCGAGCCGGTCGTTCACCCGGCGCGCCAGCGGCGTGCCCGTGGCGGCGTCGAGGTTCTGCGTCGCCGGCGCGTTGTGCGACAGCACTTGAAGCGTGATGCCGGCTTCGTCCATTTCCCGCAGCCGCAGCGCGCCGACATCGTCGAGCCGCTCGCGCACCGCAGGAATTTTCACGGAATCCAGTCCGGAGAAAGAGGCAATCAATTCCGCGTCGGAATAATGCTCTTCGATCGCAATCAATTTCGAGGTCATCTAGTAAATCGTCGCTTTCGTTCGTTCGATCGACGTGCGGTCGTGGTCGGGACCGCCCATCGCGCCCTTGGAAATCTCAGCCAGGATCTTGCCCGCCGACGGCAGGCTGGCGCGCTCGACCTTGGCGGCCGGATCCCACAACCGAGAGCGGATAATCGCTTTGGTGCATTGGTAGAACACCCGCTCGACCGAAATCACCAGCACGCAGCGAGGCGCTTTCCCGTTGATCGCGAAGCTTTCGCACAAGACGGGATCGATTGAAATCACCGCCGTGCCGTTGATGCGCAACGTCTCGCCGACGCCCGGAATGAGAAACAGCAGCGCGACGCGCGGGTCGTGGATCAAATTGCGCAGGCTGTCGATCCGGTTGTTGCCGCGCCGATCTGGAACCGCGATGGTCTTTTCGTCGATGACGCGCACGAAGCCCGCCGGATCGCCGCGCGGCGAGCAGTCGAGCCCATCCGGGCCGCTGGTGGCGAGCGCGAAGAACGGCGCGGCCTCGATCAGCGCGCGGTAGGACTCGTTGACGTGGTCGATTTCCTTCATCAGCGCGGGGCCGTAAATCTCCGTGCCGTAAAGGTCTTCGAGTTGCTGCATCGTGGAGATGGTTTGGCTTTCGCCGTCGACCGCCGACATTCGTGCCGCTCCTGATTCCATCGGCCGCATCTTACGCCGCCACCGTCGGTTTGCCATTGCGATTTTCGCAAACGATAATCGCCGGACAGGGAGAGAAACGTCATGATCGGGTTCGGGCGCTGGTTTCGCGCGCTGTCTGCCGCCGCCATCGCGGCAATTGCATGTTCGGCAGCCGCCGCCGAGGATTATCCGGTCCGGCCAATCAAGCTGATCGTTCCCTATTCCGCCGGCGGCGCGTCCGACGTGATGGCGCGCTATCTGGCCCAGAAGCTCGGCGACCGGCTCGGCCAGTCGATCATCGTCGAGAACCAGGCCGGCGCAGCCGGCTCCACCGCCTATGTCACCGTCGCGAAGGCGCAACCGGACGGCTACACTTTGATCTACGCGACCTCGTCGCTTGCGATCAACGCCGTGCTCAAGCCGAAGCTCGGCTACGATCCAGTCCGCGACTTCGCGCCGATCACCAATGTGCTGGAGGTCAACAACGTGCTGGTGGTGCCGGCGGCCTCCGACCTGCACTCGGTCGCCGATCTGGTCGCGGCGGCGAAAAACAAACCCGGCGAACTCAATTACGTCACGCTCGGACCGGGCTCCACCCCGCACCTGTCCGCCGAATTGTTCACCGGGGCGGCGGGCATCAAGGCGCAGCCCGTCGCCTATAAATTGACGACGCAGGCTTACACGGACCTGATCGAAAACCGCGTGCAGTTTTGGATCGCGTCGATGCCAAGCACGCTGCCGCATGTCCGCTCCGGCAAGATCCGGGCGCTCGCTGTGCTCAGCGCCAAGCGGTCGGCGGCTTATCCCGACGTGCCGACCCTGATCGAGTCCGGCGTCAACGCCGAGACGACATTCTGGCAAGGGTTGTTCGCGCCGGCGGGGACGCCGGCGGCCGTGGTTACAAAGATCAACGCGGCAACCCGCGAGGTCATCGGCCAGGCCGAAACCCAGGCGTGGTACGCGAACCTCGGCGCCGAGCTTGGCGCAACGACGCCCGAACAACTCGCCGCCACGGTGCGCGACGAACTCAAAACCTGGTCCGGCATCGTCAAGCGGATGGGTCTGGCGACCGATTAGAAGACCAAAAGCTGCCGGCCGTCGTGGCCGGCGATGTCCACGTCCAGCATCAGACCGTGCGGGACCGTCGCATCGAGCCGGACCGGCGTGAACTGCTCGGTGCGGCCGATGCCGCCGCGCTCGGTCAACACTTTGAACGCGCGGCCGACTTGCGCGTCGAGATGCCGGCCCAGCGCCGCTTCACCCTTGGCGCGCAGGCGTTGCGCCCGTTCCTTGACGACGGCGCGGTCGAGCTGCGGCATGCGCGCGGCCGGCGTGCCGGGCCGCGGCGAAAACGGAAAGACGTGAAGCTGCGTCAGCCCGCAGTCGTCGACCAGATCGAGCGAGCGTTGAAACATGGCTTCGGTCTCAGTCGGAAAGCCGGCGATGATGTCGGCGCCGAACACGACGTCCGGCCGCAGGCGGCGCATGTGGTCGCAAAATGCGATGGCGTCGCCGCTCGAATGCCGCCGCTTCATGCGTTTGAGAATGAGATCGTCGCCGGCCTGCAACGATAGATGCAAATGCGGCATCAGCCGTGCTTCGCCGGCGAAAGCGTCGAGCAGATCGTCATCGACCTCGACGGAATCGAGCGACGACAGCCGCAGCCGCGCCAAGTCCGGAACGTCGCGGAGAATGCGCTTCACCAACGCGCCCAGACGCGGCGCGTCCGGCAGATCGGCGCCGTAGCTGGTGATATCGACGCCCGTCAGCACGATCTCGCGATAGCCGTTGGCAACGAGCCTTTGCATCTGCGCCACCGTTTCATCCATCGGCAGCGAGCGCGAATTGCCGCGGCCGAACGGAATGATGCAGAAGGTACAGCGGTGATCGCAGCCGTTCTGCACCTGCACGAAGGCACGGGTGTGGCCTTCGATGTGATCGACCGCATGCATGTGCGGCCGCGTCGCCGCCATGATGTCGCCGACCGCCACGCGCTCGTCCGACGCCCACGCCCGCGCGTCGAGCTTTTCCTCGTTGCCGAGCACGCGGTCCACTTCGGTCATCTCGGCGACTTGCCCGGGCGCGCTTTGCGCCGCACAGCCGGTGACGACGATGCGGGTGTCGGGCTGCTCGCGCTTGATACGGCGAATGGTCTGGCGCGCCTGGCGCACCGCTTCGGCCGTGACGTTGCAAGTGTTGACGACGACCGCATTGCCGACGCCGGCCGCGCCCGCTTCGCGCCGGATCACTTCCGACTCGGCAATGTTGAGCCGGCAGCCGAAGGTGACGACGTCGAGGCTCACGGCGCGCCTGCCGACGAGGCGGTGGGGGCAAACAACTTCGCATCGAAGGTGCCGTTGAATTCGAACGCCACCGGCCCGGTCATCAGCACATGGTCGTCGCCTTCGCGCCAGTCGATGGTGAGTTCGCCGCCGGGCAGCGTCACCCGCACCTTGCGGTTGGTGCGCTTGAGCCGCGCCGCCGCCACCGCGGTCGCGCAGGCCGCCGAGCCGCAGGCCTTGGTCAGACCGGCGCCGCGCTCCCAGGTGCGAATGGTGATCGCGTCGCGCGACACGATGTGCGCCAGCGTGATGTTGGCGCGCTCCGGGAAAATCGGATGGTTCTCCAGCAGCGGCCCGAAGCGGCCGAGGTCATAGGCGTTGACGTCGTCGACCCAGAAGATGGCGTGCGGATTGCCCATGTTCACCACCGCCGGCGAATGCAGCACCGGCGCGTCGATCGGTCCGATCTGCAACTCGATCGCGCGGGTGTCGCGGAATTCTTCCGCCAGCGGAATCTCGTTCCAGGCGAATTTCGGCTTGCCCATGTCGATGGTAAACAGCCCGTCGTCGTTCTTCCAGGCGTTGATGACGCCGTTCGCGGTCTCGAACGTCATCTTGCTCTTGCCGGTCTCGTCCGACACCAGCGAGGCGACGCAACGCATGCCATTGCCGCAGGCGCCGGCTTCGGAGCCGTCATTGTTGTAGATGCGGATAAAGGCGTCGGTGCCGGGCGTGCGCGGCGGATACAGCGCCATCAACTGATCGTAGGGCGCGCCGGCGGGCGCGGCCGCGGCGCGCGCGTCGTCGGCGGTGATCCTGGCCGCGTCCTTGCGCAGATCGACAACGACGATTTCGTTGCCGATGCCGTTCATCTTCACGAAAGAGTGGTTGGCGAGCGCGCCCATGGAATTCGGCCAATGTTGCAGCCTTGGCCGGTTTCTTGCCCGGCTTTCGCCGGGTTTATATGGCGAATAAACAACGCTTGGCCAGTGGCCGTGATAAAACGGCAGATACGGGCGAATCGCCGGACCGCCGCGAAAGACGGAGAATGCTGATGTCCTGCACGCGCCTAGTGGCGTTTATCGCCCTTGGACTGGTTTTTGCCGGCGCGCCGGCGATGGCCGCGACCACCTTCGCGCAAAACGCCAGCCCGCCCGTCCAGACGCCGCCGATCGCCCCGGCGGTGCCGAATCTGGCCGCGCCGTCGGCCTTGCAGCCTGGCGACGCCTTCGGCGAGCAGGTCATGCTGCCGGACCGCACCATCATCTATCTGAAGGGCCATACCAATTGGGACACGGCGTTCGACACGCTGGTCGATTCCTTCAAATCCCTCAACGAATATTTCGACAAGCAGGGGCTCAAGGCCAACGGCCCGGCCCTGACGATCTACACCCAGACCGACGACACCGGTTTCTCTTTCGAGGCAGCGCTGCCGGTGGCGCAGGCGCCGGCCAATCCGCCCAAAGGTGACATCGCCGTGGGTCAGGCGCCGTCCGGCAAGGCCTTCAAATTCGTCCATCGCGGCGGCTATGACGCCATGGACGCGACCTACGAGGCAATCACGAATTACCTCGATGACAAAAACCTCGAGGCGAAGGATCTGTTCATCGAGGAATATGCCACCGACCCGATTACGACGACGCAGGACAAAATGGTGGTCAATGTCTTCGTGCCGGTGAAATGAGAATGAACCGCGCGCACGCTCTGGTTTGCGCCTTCGCAGTTGCCGCGGCATTTGCGGTGGCGCCGGCGCAGGCCGTTGAACGCACAGTGACCGTCACCGGCGAAGCGACGGTGTCCGCCGCGCCCGATCTTGCCGTCATTCGCATCGGCGTCGCCAGCAGCGCCAAGACCGCGCGCGAGGCCAGCGACGCCAACGCCCAGCAGATGACGTCCGTGCTCACGGTGATCAAGGCGGCGGGAATCGCCGACGGCGACGTGCAGACCTCGCGATTGGCGCTACAGCCGCAATATGATTCGAGCAGGCCCGGCATTTCCAAACTGGTCGGATTCCAGTTGAGCAATCAGATCACGGTGCAGATTCGCGACATCGACAAGCTGCCGAACTTGATCGACCGTGCCATCGCCGCCGGCGCCAATGAAATGTCGGGCATGGAGTTTGTCGTCTCGGAGCAGTCCAAGCTGCTCGACAAGGCACGCAGCGAGGCCGTCGCCGACGCCCGCCGCAAGGCCGAGCTTTACGCGCAAGCCGCCGGCAGCAAAGTGGGCGGCGTGCTTTCGATCGGCGAAGAAGGCGCGGCGTCACCTGTGGTCTATCCGATGCAGGCGATGCGCGCCGCCGGCACCCCGATCGCGCCCGGCGAAAAGACGCTGCGGGTAACCGTGACGATCAGCTACGATCTAACTAATTGATTGTAATAGACTTTACTTGCCTTGACTTGGGCCGCCCCCGACCCTAGGTTCCGGCCACTTCTCGAAACGAGACGTAAAAGACCCATTCGCCGCCCGGCCCTTGAGACCGGAGGCCCCCGCCCGACAGCGCAATGCGCCCTCGGGCGCTACTGGTGTTTGAACCATAGGCCCGCCGCAAGACGGGCCGCCTGAGGAAGTTTTTTAGTGTTCGACTCACTGTCGGAAAAACTGGGCGGCATTCTCGACCGGCTCACCCGCCGCGGCGCGCTGTCCGAAGCCGACGTCGATGCGGCGCTGCGCGAGGTCCGCCGCGCGCTGCTCGAGGCCGACGTCGCGCTCGACGTCGCTGGCGCCTTCGTCGACAACGTGCGCAAGCAGGCCATCGGCGTCCACGTCATGAAGTCGGTGACGCCCGGCCAGATGGTCGTGAAGATCGTGCACGACCAATTGGTCGCGACGCTCGGCGCCGACGCGCAAGGTATCGACCTTCACGCCGCCCCGCCGGTCGCCATCATGATGGTCGGCCTGCAGGGCTCCGGCAAAACCACCACCACGGCCAAGATCGCCCGCCGCCTCACCGACCGGCA
>CAITEM010000323.1 GCA_903891395.1 uncultured Hyphomicrobiales bacterium
CACCTGGCCTACACGCTGGCGGACCAGCACTCGCTGACCAAGAAGCAGGGCACCCAGATGCTCGAAGACCTCGTCGGTCTGATCACCAAGCACCTGAAGAAGGGCGAGCGGGTTAAGATCGCCGGCCTCGGCATCCTCCAGGTTCGCAAGCGCGCCGCCCGCATGGGCCGCAACCCGGCCACCGGCGAAGCCATCAAGATCAAAGCGTCGAAGAAGGTCGCGTTCCGCGCTACCAAGGAACTCAAGCTGGCGATCTAATCGCGTCAGCGATCGTTTTTGATGAAAACCCCGCCGGTTCGGCGGGGTTTTTGTTTTTACCCTCCCCGCAAGGGGGAGGGTAAGAGAGACAGCACTCTTGCTCCCGCGCGCGAGCGTCTATAATGGCGACAACCAAACCCACCCAGGAGCCCCCATGTCACAGCCGGCCGAGAAGCATGAGGGCATGCCCAAGATGCTGAAGGACTCAGCCTTCATCTGGGAGGATCCGCTTGGTCTCGAGGGCGAACTGACCGAGGACGAACGCATGGTGCGCGACACCGCGCGCGGCTTTGCCCAGGACTATCTGATGCCGCGCGTCGTCGAAGCCTACGCGCAGGAAAAATACGATCCCGGCATGATGAAGGAGATGGGCAAGCTCGGTCTGCTCGGTCCCACGATTCCGGAAACGTACGGCGGCGCCGGCCTTGGCTACGTCGCCTATGGTTTGATCTCGCGCGAGATCGAGCGCGTCGACTCAGGCTATCGCTCGGCGATGTCGGTGCAGTCGTCGCTCGTCATGTATCCGATCTACGCCTACGGCACCGAAGCCCAGCGCCGCAAATATCTGCCCAAGCTCGCCTCCGGCGAATTCATCGGCTGCTTCGGCCTCACCGAACCCGATCACGGCTCCGATCCCGGCTCGATGGTGACGCGCGCCGAAAAAATCGCCGAGGGCTACAAGCTCAACGGCGCCAAGACTTGGATCTCCAACGCGCCGGTCGCCGACGTTGCCGTCATCTGGGCCAAGCTCGACGGCGTCATCCGCGGTTTCATCGTTGAGCGTGGCACCAAAGGTTTCTCGACACCGAAGATCGAAGGCAAGCTGTCGCTGCGCGCGTCGGTCACCGGCGAAGTCGTGCTCGAAGACTGCATCATCCCGGAAGACAATCTGCTGCCGAATGCCAAGGGCCTGGCCGGTCCGTTCGGCTGTCTCAACAACGCGCGCTACGGCATTGCTTGGGGCGTCATGGGTGCGGCGGAATTCTGCTGGCATGCCGCGCGCACCTACACGCTGGAACGCAAGCAGTTCAACCGGCCTCTCGCCGCCACGCAACTCGTGCAGAAGAAACTCGCGGACATGCAGACCGAAATCGCACTCGGCGTTCAGGGCGCGCTGCGGCTCGGCCGCATGCTGGAGCAGGGCAAAGCGGCGCCGCCGTCGATCTCGCTGATGAAACGCAACAATTGCGGCAAGGCGCTCGACATCGCCCGCGTCGCCCGCGATATGCACGGCGGCAACGGCATCAGCCAGGAATATCATGTGA